>JACMQM010000249.1 GCA_014376985.1 Cytophagaceae bacterium
GCAAAATAAAATCAGCATCGTCAAAATCGCGGTCAGCAAACTGGTTTACTTCTTTGTCGTCCTTGTTGTACCTACTTTGTTTTTCAACATTCCTTTTCTTCAGGTACTAGTTGGATTTCTAATTATGCATTTCATTGCGGGACTTTTACTGACTGTGGTATTTCAATTGGCTCATTCGGTAGAAGGTACTTCACATCCTTTGCCTTGCAGCAAAGGAAACCTGGAGAATAACTGGGCGGTACATCAACTCAATACTACCGTGAATTTCTCCCGTCATAATAAATTATTATCCTGGTACATCGGTGGACTTAATTTCCAGGTAGAACATCACTTGTTTCCTAATATCTGTCATGTACACTATCCGAAGATTGCAGGTATTGTAAAATCAACTGCAGAAGAATTTGGCATCCCTTACCTGGAAAAAAAATCCTTCTGGGAGGCATTAACCTCTCACATCCGAACATTAAGAAGATTCGGAAACATACCCACTCTCAATGAGGCCTTATCTTAGAAGCATTAAAATTAGTTGAACTTAAATTGATAAACCATGAGCAAAAAAGAAGCAGCACCATTTGACGTATTGGATAATAACCACAAGTTTTTGATGGAAGAAGCTTATCATTCTTTGGAATGGATCAAGAATGACAGCAGACCGCACGGTAAAGAGTTTTACTTGGTTCCTCTCTATCAGGAAAGAGCGCTCAACTATGCCCTGAATGGTAATGACATGAAAACTTATAAAGAAATCATTGGAAAAGAATTGACCAGAGAATTTATCGAAGCTTTGCCAAGAGGTTCTTTCGCAACATTGGTTTACTAATCATTTTACGCCTATAAACAAAAAAGCACCGGTCATACTGGTGCTTTTTTGTTTATAGGCCATGTTATTTTTTCGATAAGTATTCATCTAGACTAAACTCATAAAAAGAAACTGTACTTAACAGGAAGCTTGCTGCAGCGCCAGTCCATACGGAATAATCCAAAGGAGGTTTTACACCAAAACTTATACTCAGGCTCCCTGCAAAAGAGACCAGTAATATACCCGAACAAATTGCTGTCCATTTTAATTGATAACCTACCAGCAGCAATACGGCCAATACCACTTCTATTGCGGTTGCAAATATAGCCAGTACTTGTCCAATTGAAGCTGGTAAATAAGAGTTGACAGCATTGGAATAGATGACAAAATTTTCCCAGTTGCCCCAGCTCACACCTGCAGTGCCTGCTAGACCCCATAGTCCTAAGCGATCGGCAACAGCGGATAAAAACGAAACGGCTAATGCCAGTCTTAAAAAAAGTTGAGCAAATGTAAGTGTTCTTGAATCCATTGGATGAAGTTTATTTACACAAAAGTGAAACTTATAAAAGATAAAACTCTTAATCCAGATTAAGAAAAACAATGAAGAACTATAATATAGTAATCAGTAGGGGATAAAATGTCTTTTCCATTCTTCTTTAGAACTTCCAGATTACACAGAAAGTCTTCAGATTGTATTGCAATATTGGATCAGAATTCTTTAAGGCTTTTCTTTTAAACTGTGTACCATGAAAAAAATCATCTTTTACTTTTCTTTAGTTGCCTTGTATGCTGTTCCTGCGCTGGCGCAGAATAAACATGCCAAAGCAGATGTATGGATTGATCGTTTTGATTTTGAAGCGAGCGGATTACGTAATAATGCCAATCATCAAACTTTAGGAGGAGAAAGCTGGACCGCTTTCACGGATTATACTGTAAATGGTGAATCAATGGTAAGTAAAATTTATCCAATTGATAATACAGAACACGGCAAAGTACTCGAATTGAAATATGCTTTAAATCAAGGGAAGTCAAAATACAATCCATATGTAGCACTTCTTTGCGCTACACAAGCAGCGGCATATCCTAAACATATTGTGTACGTGGCTTACGATTATAAAGGCCCTGCACATAGTTTCATGTTCAATACCAAAGATGTTACCGATTTCAATTACTTCAGAAAAGAAGTTCCCGCCAGTAACGATTGGACAACCGTACTGATCCCGCTTGCGGATTTAAAGCAAACTCCTACCCTTGCGAAAGGTGCACCCTTTAATCCAGAACAACTCAACGGACTGGAATGGTTTCTACAAGGCGTAACCGGTGAAGCGGGCAGTTTGAGGATCGACAACATCCGTTTTGTCTACACACCGATCGAAGGAAGAAATTATCAGGAGTAGAAAACAATAAGCATAAAAAAGCACAGGTCAATGTGACGTGTGCTTTTTTTATACTTATTGTTACTTATTTAGCTATAGTTCTGAAGTCGTTTACCGGTTTGTTCTTCATGAAAATTCTGCAGCATGTATACGTATTTAAGTTTAGTTAAATGCACTTTCACTAAGTTTGGTTCTACTAATTCATTAGTAAGGCTAGAGCGTTCTGATGCGAATCGTTTTGCCATCGGCAACCAAGGTAAAATTGATGGCCACTATGATGTCGCGCTCCATCAACACATCTTTTTCAAAACCAAAACCAATCAGCCATTCCATCATTTAAAACAGCCCGTCTTAATTTTTCTCCTCTAGCATCGTGCCACTCTTCTGTTCCAAATTTTACCGATTTAATCTTCACCACTTTTTCCTGTGTCTCTGCTACTTCTTAGAAAGAAGACGGATCAGATTGTAATAGGATATAATTTCCGGGTTTATATGCTTCGGGTCTTACCATGATCAAATTTTATACCTTATAAAAATACAGCTAATTAGGTATAAACAAATAGGCCTTCCCAAAAAGGAAGGCCATCTCTGTCTCGCATTTAATGTTGTAATATTATTTATGTTGCATACTAGCAGGATCGATGCTTACGCCTAAGCCTTGAGCAATAGCCATTCCCAGACCAATATCAGCGCGAAAGAAGTGACACAATTGTCGGTTTATAATGTCATTCTTCTTTTCTCCATTAATGCCCTTCATTGCTCCAATAATATTAGATACGGTATGCAGACGATCTTCATCTGACATGACCTTTCTAAATAAAAGACCCGGTTGCGTATAGTGATCGTCTTCACCCGGACTGTTTCTGTCGTACCAATCGGCCAGTTGACTATCCAACGCTAATGCAGGCATCTTATAAGATTGATCTGCTTCGATGTCGTCAAAACTATTAGGAAAATAATTCGGTGTATCGTCTCCATTACCGTCTACTCGCATTAAACCATCGCGTTCGTAATTGTTTGTCATGTAAGGACATTTGTTCACTGGAATCTGCTCGTAGTTCGCTCCTAATCTATACCGGTGTGCGTCAGGATAAGAAAGCAAACGTCCCTGTAGCATTTTATCAGGCGAGTAACTGATTCCATCAATCACATGCGCAGGAGCAAATGCCGCTTGTTCTACTTCTGCAAAATAATTACGAGGCACCTGATTCAATTCCATGGTACCAACATCGATCAAAGGGAAATCGCTGTGTGGCCACACTTTGGTTAAGTCAAAGGGATTGAAAGAAAATGCTTTTGCTTGCTCCTGTGTCATCACCTGAATTTTTAAATCCCATGCCGGAAATTCTTTCCTTTCAATAGCTTCTATCAAATCGCGTTGTGCATGATCGGGATCTATACCTCTCATTTCATTAGCTTCCTGACCCGTGAAATTCTTTATGCCTTGTTTGGTGATAAAATGAAACTTCACCCAAACCAATTCCTGCTGATCATTGATCATAGAGAAGGTATGACTGCCGAATCCGTGCACGTGACGGTACGAATAAGGCGTACCGCGATCACTCATGAGAATCATGACCTGATGCAAACTTTCCGGATTTAAACTCCAGAAGTCCCACATCATGGTTGGACTTTTTAAATTCGTTTTCGGATGACGTTTTTGTGTATGAATGAAATCACTGAATTTCTTAGGATCTTTTACAAAGAATACCGGTGTATTATTACCCACCAGATCCCAGTTGCCGTCTTCGGTGTAGAATTTCAGCGCGAAGCCGCGCGGGTCGCGCTCGGTGTCGGCCGAGCCTTTCTCGCCGCCCACGGTGCTGAACCGGGCGAACATCCGGCATTGCTTACCCACCTGGCCAAACACGGCCGCGCGCGTCAGGTGCGTGATGTCTTGCGTGACGGTGAAGGTGCCGTACGCCCCCGATCCTTTGGCGTGGACGACACGCTCGGGGAGGCGCTCGCGGTTGAAGTGGGCGAGTTGTTCGTGCAGAAAATAATCCTGCAGCAGCAGCGGCCCGCGCGCGCCGGC
>JACMQM010000250.1 GCA_014376985.1 Cytophagaceae bacterium
CACATGTATGAGTTCGCGCAGGAAAAAGATTTGCTGGGTCAACACCTCAATTACATGGCCTTGTTCATTGGCGCATCTTTGTTTATTCTTTGGCGTTGGTACTATTCTGCTGTAGCCGTTGTTGTTTCGGCGATTGCTACTTTCTGGTTTGTCTATAAAAATCCTATTGTCGGCCACGACCTGTTTATTGTTCACGGAGGTTTGCTTTTACTTGCCACTGGAATCTTCATGATCATTTTAATTCAAACCCGTTTTCAGTTGAATCTAAAAACCATATTGGCAGGCATGGCGCTGGAAAGAAGCAAACAGCAGATGGAGAAGCAAGCCATGATTATCAAAGCCATCAACGAGTCACTGGAAAAAAAGGTAGAGTTAAGAATGGATGAGCTGACGAAGAAAAATAAAATGCTGCGTGAATATGCCTTTTTAAATTCACATACCTTAAGAGCACCGCTCGCCAGCATTATGGGCTTGGTGCAACTTTTCTCTTTTACAAAACTGGATAAAGAGCAACAACAGTTGGTAGATTACCTCAATAAGTCTACAAAAGAACTGGATGAAGTAGTGAGAGGAATTTCGAAAATCCTTTCGGAGAAATAATTTTTATTCTAGCACACTCTTTGCAGCTGTTCTGACCAATTGATTTCCTTGGGTAATTCCTGATTGGAAAATTCGATATGCAGGACTCTTCTTCTTTTGTTATTGGTAGTTCTGTTGGAACCGTGCAGCAACAAAGGTTTCATGATCATAAGTCCACCCAGAGGAACTGGACAAAGAATTTCAGTTTCGACTTTCCAATCAATCGTTTCCGGACGGTAGATTTTTTTCAAATGAGATCCGGGTACTACTTTTAATGCTCCATTCTTTTCATCGGTATCGTCTAAGTGAATACGAATGGTAAAAATGTTTTCCAGAATTGCTAATGGTGGTTGTACAGCAAATTGATTTTGTTTCACCGTCCACGAACCGAAATGAGGCAACTCCCTTTTATTATCTACCGAAATGGTTAAATCCTGGTGATAAGCAACAAACCAATTAGACGTTTCAGGTTTATCGAAGTAAATGGATTTGACTACAAAATAATCTTCGCCAAAAAGCTGCCGAATTATTCCTTTCAACTTTTCATTGAAGATGAGATCAGCCGTCTGCGGGACTTCTTTCAAAAATTGACGAATGGCAAACAGGTCTTCTGATTTTCTAAAGGTTTGCTTCGTGGAGTCATCTACCTGCTCGATGCTGCTTAGTAGTTTTTCGACTTCGTCTTTGGAATAAATATTCTCAAGAATAGTAAATCCATTTTCAGACAATTCGTCTTTATGCTTTGTGAAATCTTTCATGTTCTTTGATTACAACAACAAAGCCTTCTTTCGAAGGCTCTGGGTGTTTACTCTTTATACATTTCTTCTACCTGGTCTTTGTATTTTTCCAAAATCACTTTTCGCTTCAAGCTCAATTTGGCGGTAAGCTCTCCTCCTTCTATAGACCATATCTTGACCAGTAATCCAAATTTTTTCACCCGTTCGTATTGTGCAAAATGTTCATTAAACTCTTCCAATTCACGTTGGAATTTTTCCAACACTTTAGGATTCTTGATCATCTCTTCATCCGTTGTGTAGGGGATACCTTTGATGGCACACCAGCTTTTTACATTTTCAAACGAAGGCACGATCAATGCCGCCGGAAATTTTCTTCCATCACCTAACACCATCACCTGCTCTACGTAACGGGATTCTTTAAATTTATTTTCCATAGACTGCGGTGCTATGTACTTGCCTCCGCTGGTCTTAAACATTTCTTTTTTACGATCCGTAATTTTGAGGAAACGACCTTCAACAAATTCTCCAATGTCACCGGTATGAAACCATCCATCAGCAGTGATCGCTTCTTTAGTCAAATCCGGTTTATTGTAATAACCCTTCATCACATGAGGACCACGGGTTAAAATTTCTCCGTCTTCCGCAAATTTCACTTCTACACCATCGATCAGAGGACCCACCGTGCCGACACGGTTGTCTTTCATTTCACAACGGTTTACCGCAATCACTGGTGAAGTTTCCGTTAATCCATATCCTTCCAAAATTGGAATTTGTGCCGCCCAGAATACACGGGCCAATCTAGGCTGCAAAGCCGCACCGCCTGAAACGACCGCCCGAACTTCTCCGCCCAATGCTTCTCTCCATTTATTGAAAATGAGTTTGTTGGCAACCTTCAATTGAATATTATACCACCATCCCAAATCATTTGACAGGTCGTAACGCAAACCTAAGTTTTTCGCCCAGAAGAATAATTTCTTTTTAATACCTGTCAGTTCTTCGCCTTTAGCATTAATTTTATCAAACACTTTTTCCAACAAACGTGGTACAGACACAAAAATGTGAGGGTGCACTTCTTTTAAATTATCGCTAATTGTTTCAATGCTTTCCGCATAATAGATGGAAACACCGCAATAAGCATACAGGTAGTTTAACATTCTTTCGTACACATGGCACAAAGGAAGGAAACTCAACGCACGGTGATTATGATCCACCGGCATATAATGTGCACACACTTTGAAATTGCTGATGATGTTATTGTGAGTGAGCATTACTCCTTTTGGATTGCCCGTTGTTCCTGAGGTGTAGATAAGCGTAAGCAAATCATCTGATTTTACTGCGGCTTTATAAGTTTCAAGATCCGCCACGTTTCCGGCGTTTCCAAGTTGCTGTACTTCTGTCCAGTGTTTTACTCCCGTGATCTGTTCAAAAGAATAAACCGCTTGAATGCTGCTGATGCCTTCGATGGCGCGACTTACTTTTTGATACAATTCTTCGTTGCTGACAAACACCACTTTTACGCCGGCGTCCTGAAAAATATAGCGGTAATCTTCTTCGGTAATAGTTGGGTACATCGGTACACTGACTACTCCCAATTGTTGTACAGCGTAATCGATGAAATTCCACTCTACACGATTCGCTGAGATGATGGCAACTTTATCGTCTTTTTTTAACCCAAGTTTCAAAAAACCCAAACCCAATTCGTCAGCAATTTTTTTAACTTCTTGGGTGGAATGTCCTTTCCATTCGCCTTTGACTTTCATGCTGAACATGATGTCTTGCGGAAAGCTTTCCAGCTGGTGGGGAAGGAGGTCAAAAACTCGTGTTACATTCATAGCGGATATTAATTTATGTAATGACCTTCGTAAAACAGTTTCTTATATTGTATTACGATTAATAAAGATTTCTGTTTTATAATTTATCTCCTCTGAGGCGGCGGTATCTTTTTCTCGCTTCAACGCTAAATGTGCTGCCGGGAAAATTAAGCAAAACTTTTTCGTAGCTGGCCATCGCTTTCGCCGGATCTTTTAATTCTCTCTCGTACAATTCTCCGGAGTAAAACATCGCATCG
>JACMQM010000251.1 GCA_014376985.1 Cytophagaceae bacterium
ATCAATTCATCGCGTTTTGCCAGGAAAAAAGAACGCAGTAATACAGAATAGGAATTGACTTTATTAATCGTTTGTATGGTTTTAAGCATGTCCAAAGAGATCTGACGTGTCGCGGCAGGATCCTTAATAAAGTAATCCATTCCTTTGCGGTGATAATTGTACCATGACTCGCGGTAAGGCACAAATTGCTGATTGTTTAAATTATCAATCAATGACCCTCGGTTGTTAGGATCAGAAGAGGCTATCCAACCTATGCCCTGATCTCTGGCAACTCCGGCAAGTCTGAATGCTTTCTCTATGTATTTGCTTCCGCCTAGCTTTCCAAAACTATCATAGTCCATGGCCAGAATGATGTAGGCATAAAAAGATAACATGGAACCTAAATTGGAATTGAAGACGTTCTCATTGTAGATCAACTGTTGTCCCTGATTCAATTCAAATATAAATGATTTATCAAAATAGTTAAAAAGTATAGTCTCATAGGTTGTTCCATATACCGGCCTCGAACATTGAATCTGCGCCGTAGCTACATAAGAATACTGTGCAGGAATTGATACGATGGAAATAACGATATTGCATTTGATTCTTTCTTCCGTAGCAAATTGATCCTCGGTCCAGTTTCTATTTAGGAAAGTTTTTATAGCCACCTGTATGTCATCAATGATAGCTTTTTGAATGTCAGGAACCTGACTTGCATCAATGGTGACATTAAATTGTAACTCCTGTGCCTGTGAAATAACAGGTGTCAAAAAAAATGCACTCAGTAGAATCAGCACAGAATAAATACGACGCATAGTTATTTTTTCAACCATTCCTGACAAATCTTTTGCACGATATCTTTCGCAACTTCATTCTTTGACTTTAATCCGAATACTACCTTTTCACCGGAAGAAGTATAGATACTTATTTTATTGGTATCTCCGGAAAAGCCGGCACCGGGATCCCGCAAAGAATTCAGCACGATCATGTCTTGTTTTTTAGAAAACATTTTTTTTAAAGCATTAGCTTCCTCGTGTTCTGTTTCCAGTGCAAATCCTACCAGAAACTGCCCGCTTTTTTTCTTTGCTCCGCAAGCCGCCGCTATATCTATTGTCTTGACCACCTCAATAGCAAAACGATCTTCTTTCTTTTTTATTTTCTGGTCGGCAACTGTTTCCGGTGTATAATCCGCTACTGCAGCACTAAAAATTGCTGCATCGCATTGATCAAAATACTGTAACACCTGATCTTTCATTTGTGCAGCCGATTCCACCTGGTGTAATACAATACCTTTATGTACAGACTTCACCTGACTTGGTCCGCTGATCAGGTAAACTTCAGCACCTTCGTGTGCCAGTTCTTCTGCTATCGCATAGCCCATTTTACCGGAAGATCTGTTACCGATAAAACGAACAGGATCGATGGGTTCATAAGTCGGACCAGCCGTTACGATAATCTTCTTTCCGGCTAGTTTACCACTCACATTAAAATACTGTTGTACAACTTCTGCAATCTGTTCCGGTTCCATCATTCGTCCTTTTCCTTCCAGACCACTTGCCAATGGCCCTGTTCCAGGATCTAGAATACGGTTACCGTAAGATTGCAATTTCTGAATGTTGGTTTGAGTAGAAGGATGTTGCCACATGTCAAGATCCATCGCAGGCGCCCACCATACAGGACAACGAGCGGAAAGGTATACCGCTTGTAAATAATTGTCACAAATACCCTGAGCCGCTTTGGCCAACGAATTGGCACTAGCCGGCGCAATGATAAAAAGATCAGCCCAAAGGCCCATCTCCACATGACTGTTCCATAAGCCACTGGCCTTATCATGGGTAAACTCAGAGCTTACCGGATAATTAGAAAGAGTAGATAAAGTGAGAGGGGTAATAAAATCAGAAGCGGAGGCCGTCATGATAACGCGCACCTCCGCTCCGGATTTGGTAAGCAATCGAATCAGGTGTGCTGCTTTATAAGCTGCAATGCTGCCGCATACGCCAAGCAGTACCTTCTTTCCTTGCAACATAAATATTATTTAGCTGGCTCTATGTCAGCTTTTCTGTACATAATCTTGTTTTCATTAAATTCTTCTGTCGCCAAAGTTGCCGGTTTAGGCATGCGCTCGTAGAATTTAGAGATCTCAATTTGTTCTCTGTTTTCAAATACTTCTTCCAAGTTGTCAACGGTAGAAGCAAACTCCGCTAATTTAGAGTTCAACTCTTCTTTTTGTTTGATAGCGATTTGACGCGCTCTTCTTGAAATGATTACAAGCGATTCGTACACGTTGCCAGTGTTTACAGCTAGTTTATCAACATCACGGGTAATTAAATTTGCTATGGCCATAGGAAAGAAATTGTATGTAATTAACTTTTAGACTTTATTTTTTCGAGTTCTGATTCACTTAAATCCGAAAACTGTTTAGCGTCCGGTAAGTATTTGGAACTAGGGAACTTCTCTACAAAGCTACGATAAAAACCGATGGCATCATAATATCTTTCGATCTGAACCTTGCCCATAAC
>JACMQM010000252.1 GCA_014376985.1 Cytophagaceae bacterium
CTCCGGCAGATTGAATCTGATCAATATAAGTTTGAGAAACAGGCAAATCTTTTTCATCTAACTCCACCTTACATTTCTGTCTGCGCTGTAATGCCTTGGCAGTTAAAAATTGTTCTGGTTGAATAATTGAAAAAGAATTGGATGCTTTATCTTTAAAGATGACCAAATACGTTTGCTGCTGAGCGAAAGCTAAACTGCTACAAGCGAAAAAAAGGAAAAAGAAAAAAGATTTATTCTTTGCCATAACTTGTAATCTCCATCACTTTGTGAGAACCATAATCAATCGTTTGTGGAGGGAAAGAAGTTTCTTGTTTATAATAATATGTGGTATAATCTTTTTTAATAAACCCAATTCCTCTGGCATAAATATCGTAACGAATATCCATACTTACGATAGGATCAGACTGATTAGCAATGGTCATTTTCAATGTATTTTGATAGACCACGGCGTTTGGAGCTGTATAGGGTTTATTCAACTCTGACATTTTGTAAAACTTATCGGAAGAAGTAAATTCACCCGCTGGATTTTTGGCATTTCCATTCCATGTTTTCCCTTCTTTCACAGGAAAAACTAATTTTATATAATCAATATTACTCTCTGTTCTGATCAACTGATTGTTTGTATTCACTACCGTCCATACAGAATCCGGTTGTATCGGCCAGTCTGCATCGGTTGTTTTTTTAACATAATGATAAACAATAAACTTTTCTTCCGAACCTTCTTTGTATGAATCATGAATCACTTCTTTTACATGATAAATCGTATCTACAGTTGTTACTGAATTATACACAATATCGTGTTCATCATAGATGATATATCGGCCTACTTCAAGCGGATAATAATCATAGCCCAAATCCACTGTCTCTGGATCAATGCTCTGCAGCTTGCACGAATTAACGCACACAAGCAATGCTAGGCAACACATAATAAAGAGAAAAAAATTAATAGATCTTTTCATCGTTTAGTTGATTAAAACTGGATTTTATCCATCCTCCACCAATGACATCATTGCCTTCATAAAATACGGCAGCTTGTCCTGGAGCAATGGCTTTTACTTTTTCTTTAAACAATACCCTCATTTCATCACCGATTTGTTCGATCAGTGCCGGCGAGCCGTCGTCGTTGTAACGTACTTTGGTTACCGTATCTTTTTTAGCAGCATTAAGGTTATCGTATTTTTGCAGGTGTAATTGATCGACCCACATGGCATCTCTTGACAAGCCTTCTATTTCACCTAAGATTACTCTATTGGTTTCTTTTTGAATCTCCGTTACAAACACAGGGTATCCCAATGTAATACCTAAGCCTTTGCGTTGACCGATGGTGTAAAAAGGATAACCTTCATGATGACCAACAACTGTTCCGTCCTCTAAAACAAATTCACCACCTCTTACTTTTTCTTCCAGCCCTTCTACTCTTCTTTTTAAAAATCCTCTGTAATCATTGTCAGGGACAAAACAAATTTCATAAGACTCCGACTTATTCACCAGGTCAATAAATCCTTTTTCAGTAGCCATGTCTCTGATCTCAGATTTTTTAAGATCACCTAAAGGAAGAATGGTACGACTCAAACTTTGTTGAGACACTCCCCATAACGCATAAGACTGATCTTTAGTTGAATCAATCCCTTTAGATATAAAATAACGATCGTTCTCCTGCTTTACTTTGGCATAATGTCCGGTAGCGATCCAATCGCATCCTAACTTATCTGCTCTTCTCAATAGCGCATCCCACTTGATGTGAGTATTGCACAACACACAAGGATTAGGCGTTCTGCCATCAAGGTATTCATTAGTAAAATGATTGATGACATAATCACCGAACTCTTCTCTGATATCTAATATATAATGAGGAAAACCAAGACTAACAGCAATGCTGCGGGCATCGTTAATAGAATCCAGGCTACAACATCCTGTTTCCTTTTTAGTACCACCCGATGAAGCATAATCCCACGTCTTCATGGTCATTCCAATGACTTCATATCCTTGCTCATGCAGCATAACAGCAGCCAGAGAACTATCAATCCCTCCGCTCATGGCCATTAATACTCTTCCTTTCTTACTCATATTACTTCTCGTTAATCCTTAAAAAGGACTTTAGGTAAACCGATGGCAAAATTACAAATAAATAGCCCCGTATAAGGAAATCTATAACATCTTTAGTGTTTTTTTTGTTTATTTGAAGTTCGTATCTTATGGCATTAAAGACAAACGTATACATCAGTGACGTCACTAACCTGACAGAAGCACGCTATTATGCCGGAATGGGTGTCTCCATCATTGGCTTTAATGCAAATCCTGAAAATTCCAGATTTGCCAGCTCTCAACAATTTGATGCCATTACCTCCTGGTTATCTGGCATTCAGACGGCTTGGCAATGGCATTCTGCTCCTTCAGAAGCACTCACAGCACTCATTTCCTCTTCACCTTCAGATTTCATTGAGATTTGTAATGTTCCTTTGCCTAATCAGTGGCAGTTTCTTACAAAACCAGTATTGATCAGAACATCATCGGTTGAAGAGCTAGAAAACATTGCCAGTTTACCTCCAAACACCGTTAGTGGAATTGTTTGGGAAGGCGAACCATCCCTTTTGACTCCTCTATCAAGTGATTTGCTACAATTTATACAGACTAAACCACCTTTTGATCAATTAGATTCCCTATTGGATCAGCATAAAGGAATTAGTCTGAATGGCATACCAGAAAGCAGGCCCGGTTGGAACGATTTTGACCAATTGGCCGATTTACTTGAATCTTTAGAAACCATTTGAATTCAATGAAGAAAATTTATACCCTAACGCTTAATCCTGCGCTGGACAAAAGTACGACCGTTGAAAGAGTAGAAGCCGAACATAAATTGCGCTGTGAAAATCCCAAATTTGAACCGGGTGGAGGAGGCATCAACATTTCAAGAGCCTTAAAAAAACTAGGCGGAGAATCCGTTGCGATCTATCCTAAAGGAGGACCGACGGGAGAACACATGCAATTGCTGTTAGATAAAGAGGCAATCAGTCAGTATACTATCTCTTCTCAAAACTGGAACAGGGAAAACTTTATTGTCGTGGAGCAATCCACGAACAAACAATTCCGTTTTGGAATGCCCGGTCCAGCTCTTCTTCAAACAGAGGTCGATGCTATCCTTGCCTATTTAAATAAATTGGAAGACATAGATTTTTTTGTAGTCAGTGGGAGCATACCAGAAGGAGTTCCTACAGATTTTTACAAATCAGTAGCTAAAATTGTCAATGCAAAAAAAGGCAAATTGATTTTAGACACTTCCGGAAAAGCCTTGCAGGAAGCTTTAAAAGAGGGAGTATACCTTTGCAAACCTAATATCGGAGAACTGGGACAACTCGTAGGAGAAGAATTGGATACTATTCCAAAGCAAGAAGCCGCTGCTTTGAAGGTCATAAAGGATTATAACGTAGAAATTTTAGTCGTATCGTTGGGAGCATTCGGAGCTTTTCTAGCGACTAAAGACCAGATATACCACGTTTCAGCTCCTTCTGTGAATAAGAAAAGTACTGTCGGAGCAGGCGATAGTATGGTAGCAGGCATGTTGTTTCAGCTTGCACAAAACAAATCACTGTTTGAAACGCTGAAATACGGTATCGCAGCCGGAACGGCCGCGACTATGAATACAGGTACAGAATTGTGCAAAAAAGAAGATGTCGAATCTCTGTATCACTGGATTACAGAACATCACATGAAAAACGGAACTCATTACTAGACTCCTTTTAAAAAAGTTAATGGAAGGTTTTTATTGAAATCTATAAAATTGACTTTGAGTTCCCAGCAACATTTAAACCAGACTAAATTTATTACGAGAAGCAGATTCTTGACTACCATTGCTTGCTCAGTCGTTGCACTATTATTAGTACACACTGACATTTTTGCGCAGAAAAAAAAGGGTTCTAAAGAACCTCAAGGAAGTAACTATGTAAGTGCAACAGTGCTCATTACAAAATTTCATACAGAAGATGAATTGAAAGCTATGGGCAAGATAGAATTGACCAAGCTTTACATGGAAAGAATAATTGTCTTAACAGAAATCATTCCTTACGTAGCTTTAAAAACAAAACCAGGTACAACATTGACAGAGATGAAAATTCCTGAAACTCCATTGAATCTTGAGTACATGCAAAAATAAATTAAAAACAAGGAGTCATATTTAGCTGCTGTTCAAAACACATTGGACCATATCGTTCCTTGCGCAGACAAAGGCAATATCATTTGGGCGATTTTGTATTTCGAACAAATGTATAAAAATATCAACCCTCCACATTAATATAAATCAGTGGTCTGAAATCTGAGATCGGAAAATAAAAGGGAGCGCATTGATTAATGCGCTCCCTTTTATTTGTTCGAATTATTTTAAATCTGATCACAGATTTCTGATTTCAGATTTCTCCTTAAGATTTCACCCTTACAATCATATTCTTTCTCAGTAAGTAGCCATCCAAGTGGTTCCAGTTTCTTAATGTCTCTACGGAGATTTTAAACTTCATAGCTAATTTTTCTAATGTGTCACCTTCTTGTATAAAGTATTCATTCGCTTCCAATGGTCTTGTTTGCGTTTTCACCTTAATATACTGCCCTACAAAGATGGTATCATTCTTCAAACTATTGATGGCAAAGATATCCTCCACCTTCATACCATATAGCTTCGCTATTGTATACAGCGTGTTTTTAGGTTGAGTGATATAGTAATCCTCTCCTTCCTTCAACATAGAAAGATCAACCTTCTTATGCAGTATGACTTCCTTACGCACATCGTTTCTTTTTGCGATAGAATCATTCTCCAGTTTGATCAATTGATTGGCACTTGCTAAAGAAGCATTAAGCCCTTGTTCTTTCTTGATTTTTTCCTGATAATACTTCTTACCTTTCTTTTCTTGCTTGAAGGATTGTTCCATGGTAGCCTGAGCAATAATATCGTCATCTCCTATGTGCCTTCTGACACGAAGTGGAGTATACGGAATTAATTGATCAGCATTTAAATCGTTTAGCTCTTTCAATTCTTGCACTGACATTTGAAAACGCTTGGCAATATCGTAGATATTTTCCCTTGGCTCAATAACATAAGTCATTGTTTTGGCTTCGTAGCCAGGTCCTCCTAATACATAAAACTCTACACGTCTATTCAATAATCTCCCGATTTGATTCAGGTTAGGAGCGAGAGGATGTCCTTTCCCTAAAGAGTTTACAACCATATCAGATTGTTTTAAACCTGCACCAACCAAATACTGTCTGGCGGCATCACCTCTTTGTTCTGATAACTTCTTATTGTAATCAACCGTACCAATACTATCCGTATTGGCATTCATTTCAATTTGAACTTCCGGATACTTTTTAGAATAAGTAACCAATTCATTTAATACCTTTTTGGCTTCCGGTCTTAACTCCTCTTTATTGAAGTCAAAATAAACGTTCTCAAATAATCTTCTTGATGCCACTTTATCAGAACCCTTGACTTCAACGTCTCCGATCATGTATTGGATGCGTTGAGTAAGCTTTGCATTCTCTTCTATCAACACTACTTTGTATGTTTTACCGGCAGGCAGATTATCAAATTTGAATTTACCTTCGTTATCAGTAGTTGTTGTTTTAAGTTGCACACTGTTTTCATCTGTCAAGGCGACATTTAAATCAGCTACCGGTTTTTGTGTTTTTTCATCCACAATTGAACCTTCCACCGAAATGCTTTTTACATCTTCAATGATAGAATCCTTCTCGATAAGTGCTAATAAAGTCTCTTTACTTTTAATAGTGAACGTGTAAATATCATCGTTTCCTTTACCACCTTGTCTGTTGGAAGCCACGTAACCCCTCTTTGCACCCAATACAAAATAGAAATCATCTCTATGGGAATTGAATGGCATTCCGATGTTTTTGGTTTCTTTAAATTCGGTTGATTCACTAGACATATAAATATCTAATCCCCCTATACCTTCACGTCCGTTGGAAGAAAAGAATAATAAATTTTCTGCTGCAAAATAACGGGGGGACATGTCAATGAAAATAGAATTCACACCTTCACCCATGTTATTGGCCGCTCTCCACTGATCATCACCATTGCAGGTACTGAACCAAATGTCATGCATACCTAATCCACCAGGTCTTTTAGATACAAAAAATAAAATTTTTCCATCAGGAGAAACAGAAGGCTGGGAATTCCATTGCCCCTTCATGTTTACGTTTTCGTTTAAGCGTACAGCCGGTCCCCAAGAAGCATCTGATCCTTCGCCGGATTTTTTTGCCACATAGATCACGCAGTTAAATTCTTCGTACGCTCCTACTTTAATTTTCTCATCACAACGTGTAAAGTAGAATTTTTTATTGTCTGCTGTAAACGATCCCGCACTTTCATTAAAAGTCGTATTATTGACATCAAACTTATCTGCATTATCCTTCATCACCCAGCCGCCCGCTCCTTGCTCGATGCGGAACATATCACTGAATGCTCCACCCAGCATATTAAATTCAGCATGTCCTTTAGATTCCTTTCGGGAAGAAGTAACAATGATAGAGGAATCATTATCCGCAATTACAGGAGAATATTCTGAATACTCAGTGTTGATTGGTTCGGGTAAATCTGTGAAGTTGTAATCACGTTTAGGCTTTTGCATTTCCGCCAAGGCAAATTCGCAACCTTTAATTCCTTGTCGTGCCCTCTCTTTGTACTCTTCCGCTTCAAGTGTTGTTACCTTATATTCATTAACAAATGTATCAAACGTTTTTTTAGCCGGTTCGTAATTACCATTATCCAGTTGCATAAAGCCATACCAGAAACGCGCTATTGGAAATAAATCTAAAGACTTGTCGATCGTTTTTTTGTAATACTTCTCTGCATTAACATAATCAAAATATTCTCTGCAAGCCTCCGCATATTTGTAAGCTGCATAATAATTTTCAGGATCTTTATCGATAGTCTTTTTGTATTCTTCTCCTGCGGCAAAGAATTCATAGTTGTCATAATACTGATCACCTCTGATCACGTTGATATCTTTCTTCATTTTGATCAACGGATTCTTTTTGCTCTTTTTCTTTTGAGCATACGAAAACTGGCTTATACTCAAGAGTATAAATACCGTCATCACGATACAACTAATAACCGCTTTCCTGTTCATGTTTGTGCCCTTATATCCTAGGAGTAAAGTATCTCCTTGTCTTAACTGTTCTCGGTTTTACAATCTTTATTGAAATCTCATAAGCTCCTCTACCTTGTGTATTTCTACGCAGAGAGGAATTATTGACATCATAACTAAAGCCAACCGTATAGGCTTGACAACCAAGCCCTATAGATGCAATATAGGCATCCCCTACTCTGTACCAGCCTCCCACTATTAAATCAGAAGGAATATACAGAGATTCTGGATTTCCAAAGCCATAATTGACATACATACCCGCATTGACTTGTAATACCGTACCCTGCTGTGCGACCAACACATTAGGTGATAAATTAATTTTAGGACTGATGGAATAGTCAAACCCACCGTGAAACTTACTGAGTATGGGTAAAGGACTCTTTTGACCACTGACTAAAGACTCATTAGGCCTATTGAGATGATAAGCTGAAACACCCGCATAAAAACCCAATCCTTTTTCGCGAATATTACGGTCTGGTTTAAAAAAATAAAGAAGGCCTGCACCTAAATCAGGATATGTTGTACTTGAAACAAGATTATTGTATTCTCCCGGATCTATACTGCTATTGAATCCACTGAAAGCATCATATTGACTTCCCCATTGTAAGGTGGAAAAATCTACTTTCTTTTGAATAATTCCTCCCTGAACACCAAACAATACATGGCTCTTTTCCGAAACACGCAGAACATAACTAAGATTGATGTTTGCACCTACAGCAGATAATTTTCCGGAGCCTGCGTTATCGTTGTATACTGAAATGCCTACACCACCAAAATTATTTTGTTTGTCAACTTTTCTATAAAAGGGGATGATGAGAGAAACCTGATTAGTACGGTATGGCTCTGTGACACTTTTCCATTGCGTACGAGCATTCACACCTGCTGTAAGAGAAGGTTCACTGCCGGCATAAGCAGGATTTAAGTATAAATGAGAGGAATAATATTGAGAAAAGGCGGCGTCCTGAGCATTGGTAACTTCCATAGACAAACACATAGACGCTACCCCCCAAATAAAACCTTTTAATATTTTACTTTTCAAATCCACTATTAGTTCATTGAACAATAAGTACAACCAAAACCAATGAAAAACGTTAGATGCAATAGCACACTTACGTGATAACTATCAAGTAAGTTGCCTTTCAAAGGTTCAGTCACACTAATTTATTACAAAATAAACTTATATTTATGTTTTCAATTACATTTTGTAAGAAAAAGTATATTAATAGTTAGTGGTTATACAAACATTTACATTCCGTCCCATGGAAAAGCTAATACGTCAATTTGGAAATCGATCACTTAAAGATTTGGCAACAGCACTATGTTCTCTTGTCCTCTTCTTTATTTTTTCTGTGTCTTCCTATGCGGAAGGTACGAAAGAACTCGCTCCTACTGCGGCAGACTTTAATAAGGCAGATATGCACATCTTTGATGTGAGTGGAGGTATAACCAGAGACTTCATGACGTATGTCGCGGACAACGAGAGTCGACTAAACATCGAGATCTGTAATCCTGGAGAAATGATCTACTTTGGGTTTAATTATAATACAGCGGATATCTCCGGATGTAGCAGACTTTATTACAGAATTAAATCACCGAGCGGTATCATCATTTATTCAGGTGAAGTAACCAATACGGGTGCAGGCTCTATTTTGGATTATAACCATGCTGTAGTAGGCCCTAAACAGCTTAATGGAAATACTCTTACAGGTTACAATGCCATGGGATTAGATCCTATAGCTGCTCTAATTGCACTAGGACAAGCGCCTGAATTAGGCTCTTTCTATATAGAATTCAACCCTAATAATCCTACTACATTTGTCAACACTACCAATGCATGCACTGGTAGTGTACGACCTGTCAGGTTGCCTTTATTTGATATTACGGTAGGTGATCCCAGTACAAATACTTCAATCAAAGGAAGACTTTGGTCTAAAGCATGGGATTTGATTACCAATAGTTTTACCAATCCATTTAACGCTACCATGTATGTGTATGCAGACGATGGTATTGTTACCAATATCAATTTTAATGCTATTCAACCCAACGGCTTTATTATTTCATGTAACAGAACCGGGGTTGCTAATACTGGAAATGCTTTTAACGATAGAAGATCTATTGCTAATACCAATTCCACCTACGGCCAGTATAGAATCTTCTTAAATGATCCTGATATTAATTGCTTTCCCAACGGTATATTCGGTAAACTGACAGATTCTATTACAGTCTCAGGTTGTGATCAAAATAATAGGTGTATTAATATTCCTGTAGATAAAGCCGGTGATGCACAATTAATACTTGAATTAAATGGAATTCCAAATTATCAACCTGGTACGGCTGACAGAAGACTGCCTATTGACCTTGTAGTAGGTAACAATTGTGTTTTATGGGACAGTCGTGATGGGCTTGGGAATATTGTTGCTCCAGGTACTCCGATTAAAATTGAGCTTGATTACTACAACGGATTAACCAATCTTCCAATGTATGATGTAGAAAACCACAAAAATGGTTTTATAGTCAAACTTATCCGACCTACCCTTCCTTCTACAGCGCAACCAAAATTATTTTGGGATGACTCTAATATTCCAGGAGGCACCACCATGTTAAGCGGCTGTTCACCGGGCGCTCCGCCCATAGGCTGCCATACATGGAATGGAATTATAACTGCTCCTGATGGAACAACGGGCAAGATAACCAGTGCTTATGGATGGGGTGATTTACATACGATTAACACTTGGTGGTATGCTAATATCATTCATGCCACTGCAACTTACAATGTACAAACTATCGTTGTCGATGCCGATGGGTCAAATGCAGTCGGAGTTCCCAATAAAAAGACAGTATGTACTACCACTTCATCCCTTGTTTTGAACGGTAGCGTAACTGGTAGTTCAACTACAGGTACTTGGTCAAGAATTGGAGGCGGAGGCTCATTTGCAAATACTAATGCAGTGAATACAACTTATACTTTCTCCGCAGCTGACTATGCGGCTGGTACTGTAAAACTAATTCTGACATCCACTAATAATGGAGCTTGTCCTCCGGCGGTCGATACATTAACAATATCTGTTATACAAGGTCCAACTGTCAATGCCGGAGGTCCGGTTACTGTTTGTGCCAACAATGCCGTTATCGCTAACTTGGGCGGTAGTTTTGGAGGATCAGCCACAGGTGCAATCTGGACTGGTGGTACAACAACCGGTTTCACGCCTAACAGAAATACGCCTACTGCTCAGTATGCACCTACAGCAGGTGAGATTGCTGCTACTACTTTAGTACTTACCATTACTTCTACCGGCAGCGGTATTTGTCCTGAGGTATCTGCTACTAAAACGATTACTTTCAGTA
>JACMQM010000029.1 GCA_014376985.1 Cytophagaceae bacterium
ACATAGGGCTTCTGCCCGGGATATGTATGAAACAAGCGAAGGAACTAAATACAAAACCCGGGCAGAAGCCCTATATAAAAAAGCACCGATAGATATCGGCGCTAGCAAAGATTTTGATGAGCTTGACATGTCTTATAGTGATTGATTTCTCCGCTGACGCCTAAATCTATTGGTACATCCCGATACTTTGGGATATATGAGATTTTCCTAGGCCTATTGTGTGAAACAAGCAGCTGAACTATGCAACAAAGCAGGGCAAAGCCCTATATAAAAAAGCACCGATAGATATCGACCCTCGCAGGCAACAAAGCATAAGAGGTAAATGAATTAATCCAACGCAATAAAAAATCGATCTCCTATTACCTTTGCTCTACCTACAGCCGTCCAATCATCTCCTTCAATGATCCCTTGCGGTGTTTGCGCGGTGAGCTTGATCCACACCAGTACTTCTTTTTGTTTGTCAGTTTCCACGGTTACTTCCAATACCCCGTTTGTTTGCGAAAGCGTCAACAGCCGATTGATGGCATAAATCACGCAACAGGAGCGGACTAAGACCTGATCATCCAACGCTCCGTATTGAATTCTTACTTTGGTTTGGTGTGTATTGGTGAGCTCCTGCAGCAAGAGTACATGTTCCAGTTCTGTTCCCAACACTACTTTTTTACCGCGGCTATAGAGTACATACTTAAAAAAATCAGACACTTGCATGATGCCGTCAGGGATCGTATCGAGTGTTTTATGATCCAGCGCATCCAGGTAATCTGACAGCAGCTGGTTCAGCATTTTGTTTTCTTCGGATTGCAGCACATGTTTTTTTCTATCCAGTGCAAGACTTTGGTTTTTGGTGAAGGTAGTGATCCAATATTCAAACAAACAAAAGCATGCACTGATCAGCCATATATAAATCAGGTTATTGGCCGTCTCTGTATAATCTGGCAGGCGTAAGGCTTCTCCGTATAAAATAGTTCGCTGGTAGATCGTCCAGTTGGCATAAACGATAGCAAACAGCGTTGTCCATAAGGAAGTGAGCAAGATAAATTTCGTGTATTTTTTTTCTATCAGCGAAGGAATCAATATAGCATAGTTGACATAAAAAAAAGGCATCAGTACCAGTTGCACGACATATGCTCCTTTGTACCAATTCTCATGGTATAGAAAATGATTATAGACTAATGTATTGACAATGCGGTAGATCCAGTAGATCGCATGGTAGAGTACGATATACTTTCCCTTCATAATTGCTGTATGGTTAACGCAGCAGTGTAGGTATGGTGACGCTGCACATGATGGAGTGAAAAATTTTCCGGATACAATAACTCCAGTCTTCGTGATAAATTCTGAATGCCGATGCCGGAGTTTCTGTCTACTGACTTTTTAGAATGATCGGAGTTGATGACAACATACGTCAGTCTTCCGTTGGTGACCGTCAGGTCAATGGTAATAAAACTCGGTTCCTTCATGCTGACGCCATGCTTGAAGGCGTTCTCTACAAAGCTGCTGAGCAGTAAAGGTTCTATCTGATAATCCGCATCTACCTTAAAAGAAATAGTCAAAAAGACAGCATCTCTAAATCTTCTTTTCTGGATTTTGATAAAATTTTCCAGGTAATCGATTTCATCCTGAAGAGACATCTGATGCTGGCTTCGGCGGACATAAGAATAAATATTTTTCAACTCTGCCACGGCAAGATAGATTTCGGGCGATTTATTCAGAGCCATCGAATAAATACTGTTTAACGTATTCAGCAAAAAATGGGGGCTCATTTGCGAACGCAGAAAAATCAGTTCAGCTTCGGAAAGAGACTCTATCAATTGTAATTTCTGAGACGTACTCTCCTCCCACTTTTGAAGAAACAGAAAAGCCAAACTGCTAAACGTTGTAAAGGCAATTTCAAACATGGAAATGAAATAGTGTTGAAAAAAGTCTAGCTCAACGCCCTGGCTTTTATAAAAAACAGCCGGGACAACAGAAAGTACAACGCAGCCTGATAACATCAACATGAACTGCAAGGGGATCAGGTAAACAATTCGTTTTAAGGTAAAAGAAGAAAGAAAAAAAACGGTATAAAAATAACTCGCAAGCACAGTATAATTCAGGATGAAAAAGACGGTGTAAGGAACAAGCTTATTCGCAGGAATGCTAAAGTAAAAGTTGAAGACATAATTGAACGTCCACGTGATCAGAAAAAACAGCACATGGTATTTTATCCATTTCGCTTTCATTCCCTAAAACTCTATAAAAAACGTGACAATTCCTGAGTTCCGGGCAGATATAAGACCAACGACAAGCCAGCACCGATCAACGACATGGACAGTTAAGCGCAAGCGTATTGAGCAATAGAAAAAGAAGATTAAAGTTTTTTGCTTTCCACAAATTTCGTAAAACCCGCTTTGTATTGGCGACCGATCGGAATCTCTTTGCCCACCATCTTGAGCTTGTTGCCCTTGATTTCTTCAATTTTGTCGGCCTCTACGATATAAGATTTGTGCACGCGAATGAATTGTGAAGACGGAAGTTTTTCTTCCAACTCTTTCATGCTGTGAAGGGAGATGTGCCGCGCATCTGCCGTACAAAAAATGACGTAATCTTTTAAGCCTTCTATATACAGTATGTCTGACAAGAGCAAACGAAGGGTTTTTCCTTTGGCTTTGATGTAAAAGTATTCACTATCGGATTCTTGTTTCTCCGATTTAGGAAGCAGCGCTTGTGCACGGCCCACGGACCTTAGAAACTTGTCAAAGGAAATTGGTTTGATTAAAAAATCAAGAGCATTGTAATCGTAGCCTTCTAAAGCGTAATCCGGATAGGCAGTCGTAAAGACCACATTCACTTTTTTGTTAAGCAGCTTCATGACATTCATACCGTTGATGTCAGGCATTTGAATGTCAAGAAACAATAAATCTACAGGATGGGTATTCAAATAAGCCAAGGCATCGATACCATTGTTGAACTTAGCGACCAGCTCAAGCGTGGGAACACGGTGGATGTAATTCTCCAACACTTCAATGGCGAGCATTTCATCGTCAATCACAACGCATTGGAGTATAGCTGGTGTTGTCATGCAATCATCTTCTATTAAAGGTTCGTGAACCTATAAATCTGACTACAAGTATAGTAAATTATGCTTAACTACAGCAATAAATCACGCATGAACGAGCACTAAAGGTGCTTTTTTAGATCGTATTCTGGATAACTGAGTGGGCGTAATGCCTAAATAAGCGGCAATGTGGTATTGAGGAACCAGCTGCTCTATGTCCGGTGATTCTTGTAGAAAAAGTCCGTAGCGTTCACTCGCATCCATCATCATGATTTCAATTTCTCTTTTCTCTTTGATAAGGTACAGTTGTTCCGCCAATATTTTGAATAAGCGTTCTATCATTGGGTACCTGTCATACAACTGCACAATCGAAGCGAAGTCAGCCGATAAGAGTTCACAATCGGTCAATGCCTGTATGCTTACCACACTCGGCCGGTGAGAAACCAGGGAAGAAAAATCTCCTACCAATTCTCCGCCAACAAAAAAACTGCTATTGTATTCAATACCGTTTTTGCTGTTGTAATACGATCTGGCAACTCCCTTTGTCAAAAGTGCCCATTGATCTGCCGCACTACCGGCGCAAGACAGGTGTTCTCCTTTCTTCACCTGTTTCTCATAAAAGAGTTCGCTTAATGCACACCAATCTTTTTCAGGCAATAATATGAGTTTGTCGATGTAGGCTTTCAACATTTTTTTATTCATAATGCGACAAAGAATAGAATGAGTAAATAGCTGAATTGATGGATGGAAATTCAAAAAACAGCGGCACAATTCCCGCTTTGTTGCCAAATACAAGACCAACGACACAAGGCCATCTACAAACGACATCTGTGTCATAACCTTGTTTATATAAACGACTTAAATACATCCGATCATTTAACAAATATTAGTACAAAAAGATTACCTGCTCGCGTAAGTTCAACTACTTACACAAGCAGACATTTTTAACTAATTGTTTAATCATCCATTCTTTTACATATCATTTTTTTTGTAAAAAGCATGAACATATTACATTTTAATCTATAGTTAACGGAATTAATTTAGAGCTTTAATCAATTTTCAACTAGCTCAAACACCATGAAAAAACTCACCTTAATTTTAATGTTGTTCGCATCTACTTTTATTGCGGCACATGCCCAAACTCAATACATAAAAGGGCTAACCGTAATTGCGGAGTTTACGGATGCTCCATTTACCAATTACATAGACTCTGTCGGGATGATGATGAATCAAACCGGATTCAATGGTTGGGGAAACGATGGATCTCTAAGAGAGTATTATTTATTGCAAACGAATGGCAAAGTAGACATCACCAATACAGTGATCAAAATTTCTCTTAATTATCCGGTGTCTGCTTATTATGACGACAACAGCAGACATGACATGGCGGATATTGTAGAGCAAATTAATTTACATTATCCAAATGGTTTTCAAAACCTGACCACCTATCCCGATGGCTCCATCATGCATTTCTCTGTTTTAACGAAAGCAGGAAGAGGTGCGTGGTCCTTTGGTGATCAGAATGTAAGCCCGATAAAAAATAATGGTGTTAACGCGAAGGTTGCCAACGGCTCCTTGACACATTATGGTCACAACAATAATCCGTCGTACAATACCATTTGTCATGAAACAGGTCATGCGGTTTTCGGATGGGGAGATTATTACGATATACATTCCAACTTCGGACAAATCGGACATTACTGTTTGATGGGAAGCGGCGGTAACGATGCCCGACCAATGCCTATTTCTGCACCTTTAAGAAATACCAAAGCGTGGATCAATACCGTAACAGACATTACTAATGCTACTACTCAAACGTTTTCTATTACTACCAATGATTATGCGCAGGTTTATAAATATGTAAACCCAGCCAATCCTAAAGAATACTTTTTAATAGACGCTCATAAACATGACCGTTCTTATCTTACATTGGATGGTGAAAACTTTCCACTAGATGAAGGTTTGGCCGTGTGGTATGTAGACGAAGACAGAGGAGCCGGTGCGAAGTCTCCTTACATTAAACTCATTCAAGCAGATGGATTAGATGAAATGACAGACTTGAGTTTGGAAACTCCTGAATTGAAAGTAAACTTAAGAGGCGATTTAACGGATTTATTTGACAGCGAATTCCCTACCTTGAATGCTTCTACCCACGCCACACTGAGATGGAAGGATGGATCAGTCACCGGCTTGAGCTTGTCGCATATCAGTGCTGTAAGTACCGTCATGACATTTAAATTTAACAGTCGATTCAATATTCCTCCTGTAGTAAACCTTACCTCACCTACTGTATTATCTTACACCGCTCCTGCAACAGTCACTCTTTCTGCTCAGGCTACAGATGAAGGTGTGATTACCAAAGTGGAATTTTATAACGGAAGTACTTTATTAAACACAGACCTTACGGCTCCTTATACTTATTCATGGACAGGCGTAGGCGCTGGCAACTACAAGATTACAGCTAAAGCGTATGATAATTCCGATGCCTCTACGGTATCTGCTCCTGTATCAATCACTGTAACTAATACAAATGGTGGTGTATGTACAGGTACGGCAATCAATGGAGATTATTCCTATAAGGTAACTGCTTCTAATGGAACAGCGACTATCCTATTTACTCCTCTAGCTCCAATTGCAGGTTCTACGATGGCTCTTTTATATGTTGGCATTAACAATGGTGCCGTTTCCGGAATGTATATGAATGCTTCCGGCAACAATTTCATACAATCATTTTCAGCGCCGGTGGGATCTACTCTAACCTTCTACTTTACTTATAGAGTAGGCACTTCCGGTGTAGAAAGAAATTCAAACGCAAATCCTCATACGGTAATAGCAGGAAATTGCACAAACAATGTTGCTCCTACAGTGACCCTTACTTCTCCATTGAATGGCCAAACCTTTACAGCGGGTGCAACCGTTACCCTCTCAGCGAATGCTTCTGATAGTGATGGTAGCGTGAATAAAGTAGAATTCTATAATGGAACTATTTTATTAAACACAGACTTGACTGCACCCTATACTTATTCATGGACAAGTGTGACTGCAGGTACCTATGCCATTACAGCCAAAGCAACAGATAACGTTAGTGCTACAACAGTGTCTTCGACTGTTTCTATCACTGTAAATACTGTGAGACCCGCTGTATGCACCGGTAATTCAATTAACGGTGATTATTCATACGAAGTAAGTTCATCTAACGGAACAGCCACTATTCTTTTCATTCCTAAGGCTCCAATAGCAGGATCTACGATGGCTCTTTTGTATGTTGGCATTAACAATGGTGCTGTTTCTGGAATGTATATGAATGCTTCGGGTAACAATTTTACAAAATCTTTTTCTGCACCTGCGGGGTCTACTCTAACCTTCTACTTTACTTATAGAGTAGGCACTTCCGGTGTAGAAAGAAATTCAAACGCAAATCCTCATACGGTAATAGCAGGAAATTGCACAAACAATGTTGCTCCTACAGT
>JACMQM010000253.1 GCA_014376985.1 Cytophagaceae bacterium
ATAATACCAAAAGTGTAGTTTAGTACTAAGAAAGGCTAAACCTATACAACTATGGTACTATTGAATACTTTCGTGAGCAAAACAGAAGAATACGTCCTTCGATTTTTCATTCTTCGTTCCTATTGCCGCAATCACAACTTCTCTTTGAGACATACTTTCAGAGCCGTTATTTTCAATTTGTTTCAATGAAAAAACGCCCCGTTGAATTAGTCGTGATCTCTGATGTTCATTTAGGTACATACGGTTGTCATGCCACAGAACTCTTAAAGTATCTTAAAAGCATCAAGCCTCAAACCATCGTCCTGAATGGCGATATCATCGACGCCTGGCAATTCAGCAAACGTTACTGGCCCAAATCACACATGCAAGTGGTGAAGCACATCACGGGCCTTATTGGCAAAGGTGTGAAGGTGTATTATATTCCGGGCAACCACGATGAAGTCATGCGCAAATTTGCGGGCTTTAAGATAGGAACATTTTCTATTGTCAATAAAATCATCATTCCGTTAAGCGGTGGTAAAGCCTGGTTTTTTCACGGCGATGTATTTGATGTTACCATGCGTTATTCCAAATGGTTGGCCAAGTTAGGGGCAGTGGGTTACGACGCTTTAATCCTGATCAATTCCTTCGTTAATTTTTTCTCGGTGAAAATGGGCAAAGGGAAAATCTCTCTTTCCAAACGAGTAAAAGATAAAGTAAAAACGGCGGTGAAATTCATTAATGATTTTGAGAAAACAGCTTCAGATATTGCCATTGAAAAAGGATATAAATACGTAGTCTGCGGACACATCCATCAACCTGCTATGAACAGGATTGTAACGGATGAGGGAGAAACTACTTACCTGAATTCCGGGGATTGGATAGAGAACTTAACGGCATTAGAGTACAATAATAAAAACTGGAGAATCTATCATTATCACCAGGATAAAGTAGCTGCCAAAACGAAAATAGAAGACGATGCTTCTACTTCTAATTACAAGGAGTTGTTCGAATCTTTATTGGTAGAGTTCAGCATGGTACAACAAGCAAGCACTTCGTACGCCAAACCCATGAAACGCGCATGAAAATATTGTACGCCATACAAGGAACAGGCAACGGCCATTTGAGTCGAGCCAGAGACATCGTTCCATTGCTGAAACAAAAAGCTGATGTAGATGTGTTGATCAGCGGTATACAGGTGGATGTAGAAGCTCCGTTTGATATTGATTATAAATTAAGAGGACTGAGTTTTATTTTTGGTAAGCAAGGTGGTGTAGATTTGTTCAATACATACCGCAAAGCGAAGTCCATGCAATTGATTCGCGAGATCAAGACATTGCCAATAGAAAAATACGATTTGGTATTGAATGATTTTGAACCGGTAAGCGCCTGGGCCGCTAAGTTCAAGAAAATACCATGCATCAGCCTGAGTCATCAAAGTGCGGTGATGTCAGAAGATTCGCCGAAACCGGACGAACGTGATTTGATCGGAGAAACGATTTTAAGAAATTATGCGCCGACCAACAGTTACTGCGGATTCCATTTTGAAGCATACAACGATAGAATCTATAAACCGGTCATTCGTCAACAGGTTAGAGAAATTATACCCGCCAATCACGACCACATCACGGTTTATTTGCCGGCTTATGAGAATGAGAAGTTCTATAAAGTATTGGGTGAAATAAAAGGAATACAGTGGAACGTGTTTTCAAAGCATTGCAAAAAAGCAGAGAAAAAAGGGAACGTTTACATTTATCCGGTGAACAATGAACAATTTCTGGCCAGCATGACAACAGGTATTGGTGTACTTTGCGGGGCGGGCTTTGAAACTCCGGCAGAAGCATTGTTTCTAAAAAAGAAACTCATGGTGATACCCATGAAAGGACAATACGAACAACAATGCAACGCTGCCGCATTGGAGATTATGGGAGTTCCTGTCATAAAAAAAATGAAGAAGAAACAAATTCCAAAAATCCAGGATTGGTTGTTGAATGGTACGATTCCGAAAGTAAATTATCCGGATACGACAAGTGACATTTTAGATCATTTATTGGCTAAGCATAAAAAACAGTTATTGGCATCATAATAACAGGAGAGCTAGAGAGAGTGATCAGTAGAAGTGATTTTGGAGACGACTTTAAGTGGGGAGTATCTACAGCAGCTTTTCAAATAGAAGGCGCTCATAGTTTAGACGATAAAATACCTTCCATCTGGGATGAGTTCACTCATCGGAAGGGAAAGATACACAAAGGCCATCACGCGCGCATGGCTTGTGATTTTTACAACCTCTATCCTCAGGATCTGGATACGGTAAAGTCTTTGTCTATTCCTAATTTCCGTTTTTCACTTTCCTGGACACGCATCATCAATCACGATCATTCTGTCAATGAAAAAGGCATTGCCTTTTATAACCGCATCATAGACGGCTGTATTGCCCGAGGAATAGAACCCTGGGTGACTATTTATCATTGGGATATTCCTCACTTTCTGGAAGAAAAAGGCGGCTGGATAAACAGAGATATTGTCAGTTGGTTTGGTGAATATGTTGAAGTATGTGCGAAATATTTTGGTGACCGTATCAAGCACTGGATGGTGATGAACGAACCGATGGTATTTACAGGTGCCGGTTATTTTTTAGGTATTCATGCGCCAGGAAAAAAAGGATTAAGCAGTTTTATTCCTGCCATGCACCATGCTACGTTGTGCCAGGCGGAAGGAGGCAGACGATTAAAGTTTTTATTGCCGCAGGCAGAGGTTGGAACAACGTTCTCTTGCTCGTATGTAGAACCAATCAATGACAGTCCTGCAAATCAACGCGCAGCAGTCAAGATTGATGCCTTGCTCAATCGCTTATACTTAGAACCAGCTTTAGGTTTGGGATATCCTGTCAAAGACATTAGCTTGTTGTCCAGAGTTGAGAAATATATGAAGGCCGGTGATGAACAGAAGATGGCCTTCGATTTTGATTTTATAGGTGTACAGAATTATACCCGTGAAATTGCCAAACGTTCCTGGATGGTACCGATCTTATTTGCCAATTTGGTAGGTGCACACAAGCGCAATGTGGAGACAACGCTGATGAACTGGGAAGTGTATCCGGCATCCATCTATGAGATGTTGAAGAAGTATGGTGCTTACGAAAAGGTTAAAAAAATCTACGTCACCGAAAACGGAGCTGCCTTTGAAGATACCTTATTAAATGGACGCGTAGAAGATAAAAGACGTGTTCAGTATTTAAACGATTACATGGCACAGGTTTACAAAGCCAAACAGGAAGGCGTTCCCGTAGAAGGATATTTCGTGTGGACGCTGCAAGATAATTTTGAATGGGCGGAAGGGTATAGACCGAGGTTTGGTTTGATCTATACAGATTTTGAAACACAAGAGCGTGTGATTAAAGATTCAGGGTATTGGTATCGGGATTTTTTGAATGGGGAAAAGTTATTAAAGTGAAGGGTGAAGGGTGAAGAGTGAAGACTACTACTTCTACTACTTCTTCTTCTTCTTTTACTATTTACACTTCACACTTCACTATTTACTATTCACCATTCACACTTCACTATTTACCCTTCACTCTTCACGATTTATCTCAGCAGTGTGACCCTTATCGTAAGGTCTTTGTTAACAACAATCACATACAACCCACTCGGAGCGTCTTGTCCTTTTTTAGTACTGCCATCCCAATAAGCAGGCACAGTCAGTTCTTTTACCAGTTCGCCCATTCTATTATAGATTTGAGCCGTACCTGTACTTTCGATATAATAAGAATCTGCTACACCATCACCGTTTGGATAAAATACAGGATCGCACTCGCTGTTTCTTTCAATTTTTAATTTCGATTCAAATGTTACTTCACAACCTGTCGCATCTTTTACAAGTATATCAAAGACGCCTTCTTTCGATAAAGAGAACGTAGGTGTATTGAATGCCAGTGTATCTTTTTTAGTAGCAATTTTATAAGTGAAAGGTCCGGTACCGGCATTGAAAGAACTCTCATCTAAGGCGACTACAATAGGATAGGTGCATGCTGTATTTTCAATACTGTAATATAAATTATTGGAAGCAATGCAGGGAGAAACGCGAAGCGTAATAGGTCGCGCTGTTAAAGTGATTCCCGCAACAGACGGTGTAGTATTTGTGACGTTGCAGGTATAGATACCGCCATCATTCAAACTAACAGAAGCAAAGTTTAATTTATTGATAGTAGTGGTAGTAAAGAAAACACCGTCTTTATACCAAGTGTATATGTTATTAGGTAATGCATTATCAAAACCAAGATCGATCACTACTGCATTTGTTGTTAAAACATTGATGCTTCCAGCAGTACCTGGTTGTTGACCTGTAAAATTAAAATCAATTAGATTAAAACCAGGATTAAGGGTAGAAGGTAATAAGTCTTCAAAAGAAAGTTCGCTAATGCTTACATTGACAGTATGCAGTTGCGTGTAACTGCTTAGGTCCGGCAAAGTGTTTAATTTACACTCAGGCATCCAAAGCTCTTTCAGTTGCGCACAATTGGTAATGTTAGGTACCGCGATCATTTGATTCTCAGAGCAAACTAAATACTCCAGCAACACACAATTAGTTAAACTGGGTAAAGAAGTAAGGGGAAGTCTGTGCGCGGAGAAATAAGTAAGCTTTACCAATGAGGACATGCTTGGAATGGCAGTGAGAGGATTATCTGAGATAAACAGTTTATCCAAATTTACCTGAGCAGATAAGCTCGGTAAGGCAGTTAATTGATTGCTCTGTGCAAATAAAACTTTAAGCTGAGACAAGTTAGAAATACTTGGCAAAACCACTACACGGTTGTGATGGAAAGACAGCACCTGCAGGTTGACAAGTGTAGATAGATTAGGTAAAGATGTTAAATCGTTAGAGTCAAGTCCTAGTGTAGTAATACTCGTTAAACCGTCAATGTTAGGAAGGGAATGTAAGTTGGGGTTGTATTTTACCTCTAACGTTGAAATGTTTGTGAAGTATTGAATCCCGTCCAGGTTAGAAATGTTTTGATTGTAACATTTGAATGGACCTGTTGCTGCATTTGCTGCGGTAATGTTTAAGCTTCCGTCTGGATAAATAACTGATGGACGGTTGGCTAATAAGTAAGCTTTAAAATTGGCATCAGGAAATACATATCCTGTTGCCGCTATGCACAGTCTTCCTTGTAGCAGAAGCAAGAGTACAATGAGCACGATATGTAGTGAATTCCTTTTCATTTTTATTTAACGATGCTGATATGGCCTTTTACTACATCACGAGGAGTATATTGAATCACAAAATAGTAATTACCAGATTCTAATTCAACCCCGGAGCTGTTTCTTCCATCCCATTCTTCCGGAGACCCTCCGGTAACAGTAGCGCTGTAAACTTGTGTTCCTGATTTGTTATAAATCGTAATGGTGGCTTCTTTATTGGCTTTTACGGGGAACTTCCAATGCTCACCATGAGTAGGAGCAAAGGCTTCGTCTATTTCTTTTACCGGTGTTTTAACGATCACATCTTTCTTTACCTGAGATATACAACCGTTATGATCTTTAACGCGCACACGGTACACACCATCTTTTATACCGTCAAAGCGAGTATCGTTATCGAAAGCAGATTGATCAATCGCATAAGAGTAAGGAGCAGCACCGCCCTTTACGGACAATTGATCAATGATGATGGTCGCTTCTCCATCGCTGTCAAAGCCATAATCAACGAGCACCTGCGCAGAGATGTGTACCGTTTCACAATTCACTTTAGCAATTTGATCAGCAGCTTTTGCCGCTTGTTTGATTTCTTCTTTTTGAGGTGTTACAGAAGGAATAACAGTTTCTTCAACAGGAACTATTGCTTCTGTTTTCACTTCTGTTGAAGGGACATCAGCAGGTGTATTTTTAGCATCAACAGTTGTAGTTACTGATTTTTGAGTAGTATGGTGTTCTGGCGAAGTGACAGTTACTTTTTGTTTATTGTTTTCTGTTGGTGTAATTGTTTGTGCCGGTGTAGTAACCGCAATTTCTTTGACATCTTCCGCTTCAGAAGAATAATTCATATACGTGTATAGAGTTGTAGAAGCCACTATTACGGCAGAGAAGATCATGATTTTACCCCAAGGTCCTGAGCTTGTATTGTCAGCGTTCATCTCTTTGCTCATGCGTGCTTTAAGCTTGATCATTTCCTGATCAATGATCACTTCATTGGCAATTTTCTGTGCTTCGACAATAGACTTGAACGCGTCATCACCAGACAGTTTTTCATTAAACTGTGCGAGTTCTGCTTCACTCAACTCTTCGTTGAGGTAACGATCTATTTCTTCATATATGTCGTATTTGGGATTCATTACTTTCTTAATAAATTTTCAATGGCTTTGTTTTTCATTACCAGTTGTATGAGTTTTTGCTTGCATCTGTAATTGTAGGTCTTCGCTACATTTTCACTGGAATAACCCATGAGCTTGCAAATTTCTTTCATGCTTAAACTGTCGTACACCGAGTATTTTAAGAGTGTTTGACATTCCTGACCAATTTCAGAAAGCAGGGTAGTAAGGGCTGTTTTCTTTTCTTCGGTGATGATATTCCCTAGAAAATCTCCTTCCGTATGAAGAAAGTCATCGTCCGGTATTTCTGTTGTTTTATTCATCCGCTTGGCGCGATTGATCCAGAGGTTTTTAGCTACTCGGCAAATGTAGGCGGTGATGTTTACATCATCAGGGAGTTGATCAAGCTTTATTTTTTTATAGAAAATGATCACAGCGTCCTGAAAGATATCTTTCGCTTCGTCTTCATTTCCTTTGTTACCTTTGATGTAATGCTTGACTTTAGGCAATACTGATTTATACAAAAAAGCTAGCACAGCATTGTCATTGCCTTTTTTTAAAGCCGATATCACATCCTTGTCAGTATACTGCATTGACTAGATTTTCTCCCTATATTTGAACGACAAACCACACTGAAAAAAGTAAACAACAAGAAGCATTATTTTTTTTAATTAGCGCTTTTCCTTAGAAATATATCATTTTTTGTGTTAAAATTACTAAATAATATTTAGTATTTTCTTAGATGAGAATCTATATCATTGTCTCAGTTGTATTCTTTTCAAACTGTATTTATGAAGCTCAGGCGCAATCCGGAGCTGGCTTACCAGTGCAGTTTATACAATTTTTCAAGACCTATAGTCTCATCAATCCTGCTAGCATAGGAAAAGATTCTGCCATTGAATTCAGCACAGGCAACAAATCACTGACGGGTGCTTTTAGCGGTGTGAGAACGTTTTATGCCAATGCCAACGTACAATTGAATGCACGTGGAAAAAATAAATCAAAGCATGTTCTCGGATTGACTTTTATTAATGACAAAGAAGGAAGTTTTATCAATCGAAACAGAGCTTCTTTAGTTTATGCCTTTCATTTACCTATCAGTAAAAAATCTACGGTGAGTGCAGGAGTGTCTGCTGGCTTTATTAATTACTCCTACAAAGCCTCCAACATCAGTGCTGGCGGCTCCGCCTTTGCACCTAATGCTGATATAGGCTTATGGCTTCACCGTTCCAATTTCAATATTGGTGTATCAGGCAATCAAATCATTGCTTCCAAGTTGACACCGATTGATGAGACCTATACCATAGAGAGACATTACAACCTGACAGCCGATCGGACATTTTTATTGGGGCCTTACCTTACTTTAACACCTGCGTTTATTTTTCGATGGTACGATCAGGAATATTATAATGCAGACTTGGCCCTGATATTATTGATACAAGATCAAGTGACTACTGCGCTAAGCTATAAGTATGATCGAGGTGTTTCTGTTTCTGGAGGATTGGAAGACGTTAAACTAGGTCGAAACGTTTGGAAGGTAATGTTTTCTTATTATTTCCCACTGGGCAGCGTTAATAATTACAATCCTTCGGCTTACGAACTTTCTTTATGTTTTATTCCTGGTGTTCATCGTCGCGGGAGTAATAACAGGGGTAGTGAGATGGAGGAAGAAGAATAGTAATAGTAATGGATTTTTTTCATATCATTTCTTTGACCTGTACATTGATACAGTACGCATTAATTTGATAATTTATAGCACTCAAGGATTAGCTTTAAGGAAAATATGTGGTAGAAGTATGGAGTTTGTCTTTGCCATTAAAATTGATTTTTAGCCTTTAAAGCTCATTTATAAACTTTGTCTAAGTTATGTCCAACTGAATTTGAAGTACATGTCCTTGTATTGTCCTACTTGAAATGATTATAAAAAATATGGAATTAATAATATTACATCATTAATATTTCAATCCACACTATTCAAACAAAAACTCCTTTATGAAGTATTTAAATGCTAAAGATCAATTATTTAGAGTTATTTCTCTCGAATCGGTGAACCCTCCAGGCAGATTTATGTATAAGTTTGTTTATATCGTTCTAGTCTATTTTATATTGATTCACCAATCAAATGCTCAGACCAATTCTACTGCTATTGCAGGAAATTGTTATGCGGTTAATGGATTGTATGTGTGGGGCATGTCTGCAGGCGGCAATACAGCTGAACGCATTCTAGGTAATACCGTGAAAGAAAATACACTTTTAACGTATGCCAGGAATAATGGATTTAATTATTTATTGTGTTATGAGTTACAGGTAGTGTTAACAGATGATGCAGAAGTAAAAAAATTAGCTGCGTTTATTAAAAAAGCAAAAACACAATATGGTATTCAACAAATAGGAGCGGCAATAGCTTCCACGGCCCAGGCTGATTTGATGGTGGCCTACAATAAAGCGCATGCAACGGTTGAACGAATAGATGTGCTCAATGTAGAAGATGAGTTTTGGAATGTACCAGCTGATCAACGCACAGCCCAATTTAACTATGTGATTCAAACGTTGACTTACTTTAAATCATTAGCAGCGGCTAATGCACTCGAAACAGAAATTTATATCGGTCAAATTACTGCAGACGAAGGATTGCAATTGGGAAATGTTGTTGACCGTGTATTGGTTCATTTTTATAGAAAGAATGACATCGACATCATTAATTACAACACCGTACGTTTGCAGTACTTAGCGGCAGCGAATAAAAAAGTGAGAGTTGCACCAATTTTTTCTAATGAAGGTCCTACCAATACACAGGATATTCCATTTATGGGAACTTGGTTAGAGAGTCATCCACAAGACCAGGCCTTCAAATCCTGGATGAGTGGCTATAATGCTTTGACAGCTTCCTGGAAAAATAATTTGGAGATCATGGGAGCACAATGGTTTATCTATGACAATTTTATGGATATCAATGCAACGAGTCATATTACCTTGCAACCGTCCAATCAAAAGGCATGCTTAGGCGATACTAAAATATTTACAACAGCGAGTTCCGCCACAGCAAAAGTATACTATTGGATGAAAGACGGCAATTGCCTGAGTGATGGCGGTAGTATTTCAGGTGCTCGAACAGCGGCTTTAAAAGTGACAAACATCAGTGCAAAAGATGCCGGCAGTTATTATTGTCGAGTTGTCAGCAGCGATGCCAATAATCCCACCAGTTTTGCTTCAACGGCAGCGCTATTGTCTATTGGTGCAACGTGTAACCAAGCCCCGACAGTGAGCATCAGCTCTCCTGTAAATAATAATTCTTTTACTGCTCCTGCTTCCATCACCATCAACGCTAACGCAGCAGATGCAGACGGTACAGTGAGTAAAGTAGATTTTTATAACGGATCCACTTTCTTGGGCAGTGATGCTACAACTCCTTATTCGTGCAGTTGGACAAGTGTTGCCGCCGGGACGTATACGCTTACAGCAAAAGCTACAGACAATGCAAATGCTGTTACGACCTCTTCTAGTATCTCTGTAGTTGTGAATCCCGCTTCCATAGTTCAATCACCTTATGGTGGTGTAGCCTGGGGTATTCCTGGTAAAATTCAGGCAGAAAACTATGATTTAGGTGGCCAGGGTGTTGCCTTCAATGAAATCACAACGGCCAATGAAGGTGGTGCTTACAGAACTACAGAAGCAGTAGACGTAGAAGCTTGTACGGATACCGATGCAGGTTACAATGTGGGTTACACGGTAGCCGGTGAGTGGCTGAAATATACGGTGCAAGTAGCGGCTAATGGTTCGTATAATCTAGCTGTGCGTATAGCAGCTACTGCGACGGGTAAAACGTTTCACGTTGAAATGGATGGCGTAAATATCTCTGGAACAATTACCGTTCCGAATACAACGGACTGGCAAATTTGGCAGACGGTATCGATCTATAACATCACGTTGACTGCCGGACAAAAGATCATGAAGGTGGCATTTGACAGTGGAGATTTTAATTTGAATTATGTTACATTTTCTCCAGCGACAATTATTTCTAATCAGCCGCCGACAGTTAGTTTAACTTCTCCTGCCAATAATTATTCTGCTAATGCTCCAGCCAGCATTTCTATCGCAGCGACAGCAACAGATGTAGACGGTACAGTGAGCAAAGTAGACTTCTACAACGGTACTACTTTATTGGGTAGTGATGCTACTGCTCCTTATTCTTATAGCTGGACCAATGTAGCGGCTGGTTCCTATGTGATCACCGCACAAGCAACAGATAACTCAGGTGCTTCTACTACCTCAGCTTATGTTACGGTAACCGTGGTTACCGTAACAGTTCCTAATCAATCGCCAACAGTGAGTTTGACTTCTCCTGCCAATAATTCTTCTTCTAATGCTCCGGCAACAATTGCTATCGCAGCTACAGCAGCAGATGCAGATGGTACAGTAAATAAAGTAGATTTTTATAATGGTTCTACCTTATTGGGTAGTGATGCTACTGCTCCTTATTCTTATAGCTGGACAAATGTAGCGGCTGGTTTTTATACCATTACTGCAAAAGCAACAGACAACAATGGTGCAAGTACTATTTCCACTGCGGTAAGTGTAACGGTTAATACTGTCACTACAAATACCTGTTCTGCTATTGCACAGTATGTTGAAAATGGTAATTATACTGCAGGCAGCAAAGTAAAAAATGTAAACAATCAATACCAATGCAAGCCTTATCCTTACTCAGGATGGTGCAACGGTGCAGCATGGGCTTACGGTGCTGGTACAGGCGCATACTGGACGGATGCATGGACTTTAGTAGGTTCTTGTGGATCTGCTAGAACAGCAGACGATGCTTCTGTAGCTTCTTCAACGATGCTTAGTAACTCTCCAAACCCTTTTGTTTCTAACACTGACATTCAAGTAGTAGCAGCAGAAGCTGGTGATGTATCTGTCTTGGTTTACAACAAAGCAGGGCAAGTAGTAGGAACGGTAATAGAAGGTTACTTGACTGCCGGCACACATACTTTCACATTTGATGCAGCTGCATTGAAATCGGATTTATACTTAGTGAAGTATCATTCTGCCAATGGGGTAGCAACCCAAAAAATGATCAAGGTACAATAGTACGAAATAGCTTTCCCTTATTTTTCATCTGGTTAAAGCAGGCGACAGGACGGTAATCCTGTCGCTTTTTGTTTTATTTTAATTCATATTCTGCTATGATACTAATTCGAATCGTCTCTGCAATTTTAGTAACGACCAGTTGCGGCACTTCTATTTTATGATCTACGAGTTTAATCGTAAAATCTGATTTCATTTTTAGTTTCAAATTTGGATCAATGGTAAGGAGTCCATTGATCGTTCTTTTTTGTTCTACACCATGCAGTGTTAATTTTCCTGTTACCGTTATTTTATAACTTCCAGGCTTCTTAAAATCTATGTCTTCGTTGATTACTCCGGCAAAAGTGGCTTTAGGGTATTTATCACTTTCTAAGTATTTCTCATTGAAATGCTCTTGCATGAGTGCATTCTTGAATTTAAACGAAGTGATCAATACTACCGCGGCTACATCTTTGTTTACTGGGTTGATTGCTGAAGACATCGATTCGGAATAGGCGTCAATATTCTCTATTGGAGTTTCGGAGAAAAAGCTAATTTCACCGTTATTGGTTCTGTAAATTTTAGTTTGTGCCAAGCTTTGTATAGAAAAACAAAGAAGCATAATACTTATCGAGCAATAGAATTTATTTACCATACTTTCTCTTCTTTATTTTTTTGTTGCTGAGATTTTTTGTATTTGCCTATTCCGAATACTCTGGATATGTTAAATCCTAATCGGATTTGTCCTTTGGACCAACTGGTGCTTGTGTAAGGGATCACTTGTACTTCATTGATGGCATTAGAATTGGTGACAAATACCTGAAATACATGTCCACCTGTTTCAATGTCTATACCTATGCTGGCTGTATTGTGATAAAGTGAGGATTGCTGTACGGTATATTTACTCACTCTTAAGACATATTCTCCGGTAAGCGACAAGCTTCTTGTAATCTTAAACTTTCCTGAACCACCGAGTGAAAACATATCATTTTTATCATTCAGATTTTGAACCAAATTGTAGTGAATCCAGATCGGTGAAATTTGAATGGTGACTTTATCACCAAATTTTCTTGCGAACATGAGTTGAGAGAAGTAAGAAATTCTGGAGCTGAAGTATTCATAACGATCAAACCCATTGATGCTTTTATTGGGATCTATTTCAGAGGTAATGTTCATGCTTACTACAGCACTCATACTAAGTGGAATGTCATTATTCTGTGTTTGTCTCAATAGCCTATACTTTAAAAAACCATCAAACATTTTTCCATAGGATGATCTTCCGATACCGATGGTAAATCTGTCCGTCACAGCGTAATCAAAACCAAGACGTAAGGTAGCGGGCCCGTCAAGTCCCCACAAATTGTTAGCACCGGTACTGAAATCGCCAAAGCGATGCGATATCCTGAAATCTAAAGAGCCTTTGCCTAATGTTTCTACAGTATGCAAGTTGATGAGTCGTGTCCCTTTGAAGGATGCGACTGTCAAAGCTTTGCTTGTTGGTAAGTCTTTCTCCAGACTGTTGAGTAGGTCTTCCTGGGCTACTGCGGTGATAGGAATAGAGAGTAAGCTTAGGAGTATGAAATATATTTTTCTCATCGTGGAGTAAAGTTTATTGAGGTTCTTGCGCATTGATCCATTGATTCAATTTGTCAATTTGACAACTCGATAGCTGCGCACCACCTGGAGGCATAGAAGAATGCCCTGGCTGGCTCAGTATGGTACCCATGAGATTTCCGTTCTTTGCTTGTTGTACTACGCTTGAGTAGGTATCTAATGCAACGCCTGCAAAAGGATTATTAGCATTGTGACAGGAAGTACAATTATAGGTCATGATGTATTTGATGGAAAGATTATAGGTGCTTGCACTGTCACAGGGACTGGCATATCCGGCTAACGGATAGAGCGCATCGACTTTGTCACGGTAACAAGAATCGATCAGGATCATCAGTACAACAGCGGATACGATTAGTATAATTGCTCTTTTCATCGTTAGTTTTGTTTAGCACCTTGCATGATCCATACATAAATTAATTTCAGCTGTTCTTCTGATAAAGGTTGAGAAGGAGGCATCGGTTTCGTTCCAATGCCTCCAAGACTTATGATAGACTTATACAGTTGACTCTTAGGAGCATCTCCAGCGGTGATGTAACGCATGACGTCGTTGTAATCGGCAAGTGATTTTTGCGTATATGCTTCATGACAACCTGATAAAGCACAATTGGCAGTAATGATTGGTTGTACATCTTTACCAAAGCTGATCGCAGGTAAATCAGGAATCACGGGCTTATGTCGGCAGGCTGTGGTTATGATGACAAGTGATAAGACGATAACGGATACCGCCGCAATTATTTTTTTATAGTTTGTCATATGTTTAGGTGACGTTGAATTGTAATTCAGTGACAAGGAAGCGATGTTGAAATTGCTGTCGGATTCTGTAGCAACTATGTGGTACAATTGAATTCAAGATTCAGATATAGCACATACATTTTATAGCCTATAGTCATCACGCTTATAAGTAACGACTTAAAGAGTTTGTTACTTCAGCCAGACAATGGTTTACTGAATGTTAAGTTATTGTTAAGAAATGTAAATGGAAATGAATACGCCATACACCAGCACTCGCTATTTTAGCTCAGGCCTCTAAAGTGTATTCGATGTATAGATTAGATCAACAAGCTTTGGGTGGTTGCCAAATGGTGGAAAGGTGTAGGAATAATAAAAATGTTCTTTTCTCAAACCAAAATCATTTGAAGGAGCATAAAAAAATGTCCTCACCAATAGATGCGAGCTAGATTGATCAGGTAAGACAGTAGTAGTAAAGAAAGAAAGGACTTCATTCATTTTAAAAGGTAATTTCATGTCCTTTTCATCATCTTTTAACTGACCGTCGAGATGGACGTAATGGATCTTCAGAAAAGTTAAAAATGAAAGTGCGTCATTCTCGAGGTGATGCTCGGTATAATGTTCGATGAGAAAAGGAAATTTTAATAATTGGCTACAGGGAGTAGTCGAAAATAAGTAAATGAAAAGGAGCGATATGGCAATGTGTTTTCTCAATGGATTAATTTAAGCAATAGATAGGTACTTAAAAATGACATTCGTCATATTGAATAGATTCATTAGGCCTAGATCACTGAAACCTCCAACCCTTTAGATGGTTCATGGGTTTTGTGTATTAAACTCTATTTGTCCCAATTATATTATGTAGCTGCAAAAAAAACTATCTTTAAGCATGCCAATAACACCTGATTCAACGATACAAGGTCTCACCAACGAGGAAGTCATCCTTGCAAGAGCTCAATACGGACAAAACCAATTGATCTATAAAAAAGAGAACGGGATTTGGGAAGCTTTCAAAGGCATCTTGAAAGAACCGATGATAGCTTTACTACTCATTGCTTCCAGCATTTACTTTATCAGTGGCAAAACGGGAGACGGTATATTTCTGGCTTCAGCTATTGTATTGGTAGCCTTGATTTCTTTGTATCAGGATTCCAGAAGTCGTAATGCGTTGGAGAAACTCAAGAACTTTACACAACCCACTTGTAAAGTTATTCGCAATGGACAAACGATAGAAGTCAAAAGCGAAGAACTCGTAATGGGCGATAGCTTGGTGGTGGAAGAAGGAGGCTTGATTGGAGCGGATGGCGTAATTTTACATTCCAATGATTTTTCTGTGAACGAATCCATTCTCACAGGAGAATCGTTTCCTGTATTTAAAGACCAGACGAAAGAAGATCATTCGATTTATTTTGGAACTACGGTAGCCAGTGGTTTAGCAATCGCTACTATTTCAAGTATTGGAAATGAAACAAAACTTGGTAAAATAGGAAAAAGCCTGGAAAGCATTCACGAAGAAAAGACACCATTAGAAAAACAGATTGGCAATTTTGTAAAGAAAATGGTGATGGCCGGCGCGGCAGTCTTTTTAGTCGTGTGGGGTATAAATTATGCGCATACTTTACAACTGCTGGATAGTTTATTAAAAGCACTCACTTTAGCCATGAGTATTTTACCAGAAGAAATTCCTGTAGCCTTTACTACCTTCATGGCACTTGGTGCATGGCGTTTGATGAAGATGGGAATTGTTGTTAAACAGATGAAAACAGTGGAAACACTGGGCAGTGCGACGGTGATTTGTACTGACAAGACAGGAACGATTACTCAAAACAAAATGAGCTTAGCCAAATTGTTTTCACTCTCTACTGGTAAAATAACAAATCTAAGTGAAGAATTAACAGTAGAAGAAAAAGCATTGATCACTACAGCCATGTGGGCGAGTGAACCTATTCCTTTTGATCCCATGGAAATAGCGTTGCATCAATCATACGGAAGCATCGCTGTCAATGATGAACGCCCAGCTTTTACACTTTCTCATGAATATCCATTGGGTGGCAAACCACCAATGATGACGCATACCTTTGAAGATCACAACAGTCGTCGCATAACGGCAGCCAAAGGAGCACCGGAAGCTTTGCTGGCAATTTCTGGGTTGAGTGAAAAAGAGAAGCAAGCGGTTCAAGCAGCGGTCATTACATTGGCGGCCGAAGGCTATAGGGTATTAGGGGTGGGGGAATCTGATTTTGCAGGAACAGATTTTCCAACCACGCAGCAAGAATTGCCATTTCACTTTAAAGGTCTTGTTGCTTTTTATGATCCGCCGAAAGAAAATATCGGACAAGTCTTGAATGATTTTTATAAAGCAGGCTTGGCAGTAAAAATCATTACCGGTGACAATGCGGAAACCACAACAGCCATTGCGAAGCAAGTAGGATTTCGAGGTTATGACAAAAGTATCACA
>JACMQM010000254.1 GCA_014376985.1 Cytophagaceae bacterium
AGCCAATGTATTGTGTAGGATCTGGGTGCGAATAGCAGATTGTTCTATGAATTTGATGAAAGTACAAATAATAAATAGAAGAAATGCAAAGAAGATATTGATAAAGACAGATTCATTCCCTACATCCAAGACAGCAGCAGCTCCAGACATGACAAATTCGTTTGGCCTTAGGAAAGTTGATAGCCATTGATGTTTTGCACTTAGTTTTTGTGAAAAAGAAGAATCATCCTCTTCTGCTGTTTTATAAATGATCTGCTCATCTACTTTTTCCGTAGCGCGAGCTTGTTCTACCTGTTTTTCTTGGAGCAAATCATATGGAACGATTGCCAAAGTATCAGTTGCTGTACTGTCTATTGCAGCGGCTGATTCATTGGATTTTTCTCCACTTTGACAACCCACAAAAAAGAATGGCAGTAAAAAACTGAATACAATACTAAATTGTAAAATGCGGGAATAGAGTAGGGACTTGTTCATGAAGGATGGTTAAAAATAATTGGTCACTATTTCCTCTAACATTTCTGAGGTCAAAGGTTTGGTCTTGAAGGCTATGACATGCGGCAGGTTTGCCGCACGTTGGATGTCTTCGGGGTTGTTAGACGTAGATAACATGACGATATTTATTTTCTTTTTTTGATTACGCTCATCTTGATTATAGGCTTCCATAAATTCCCATCCGTCCATCACGGGCATGTTGATGTCCAGTAAGATCAGGCTGGGCAGGGAATGATCAGCCTGATCTTTATTGGTAAGAAAATCTAACGCTTCTTTTCCGTTTAACTTGACTTCAACGTGTTCCGTTATTTTATAATACTCGATCACTCTTTGGTTGAGGAAGTTGGTGACTTCATCATCATCGACGAGCAATATACATGGCAATTTCTTTTTGGTGTCCATTAGAGTCGTGGAATGCTAAAGTTAAACGTACTGCCTTTGCCTGGCGTGGAATGCACGGAAATGTTTCCGCCGTGCAGTGCCACTATTTTTTTGCAGTGAGACAAACCGATGCCTGTTCCGTCGTATTCATTTCTATTGTGCAGGCGTTTAAAAATCATGAATATTTTCTCCTGATCTTTGGTTTCAATGCCTATCCCATTGTCCTGTATAGAAAATAACCAGAAGCCTATTTGTTTTTTTGCTGATACAATGATCTCTGGTTTTATACCTGGTTTACTAAATTTAATCGCATTCCCGATCAATTGAGAAAAGAGTTGTTTTAATTCCGCAGCATACCCATCGATGACCGGTAACTGTTGCCATGCAACGTTCGCCTCGTGTGCCTTGATGTAGGATTGCATATCGGATACTATTTCCTTTACCAATTGCTGAGTATCTATTGGAGTAAGTGTTTCTGATTTACCGATCCTGGCATAATTCAATAAGCCTCTAACCAACTCTTGCATGCGAGCGGCAGATTGATTGATGAAAGTTAAATAGGTATCAGCTTTTTGATCCAGCTTGCCTTTGTATTCTTCGCTGAGCGTATTGGAAACACTCAGCAAGGTTTGCAAAGGTTCCTGCAAATCATGGGAAGAGATGTACGCAAATTGTTCAAGTTCTTTATTCTTAATCTGAAGTTGTTGATTTTGCGTTTCAATTTGCATCTCATAGGTTTTTCTCTCGGTAAGATCTCTGATGACACCGTCGATGTGATGTGGCATGCCGTGTGCATCGAAAATGATGCGGCTATTCACAGAAACATGTTTGAAAACGCCTTCTTTGTTGCGCACCGTTATTTCATAATCATTCAATGATCCTTCTATAGAGAGCAGGTGAAGATGTACATTCCTTTCTTCATCGGTTTCATAGAGGCAAGTAGAACGGCCGCCAATGATTTCTTTGGCGGTGTAACCAATCATTTGGTATACGGATGGACTAATGTCTAATACAATACCATCTAATGCCATTTGATACACTACATCTTCTACGTTTTCAAAAATCAGACGGTATCTTTCTTCGCTCTCGTTTAATCTGCTTTGAATGTAGAATTGATTTTCGCTAAAGTGAAAGAGCAGTCTTGCTACAAGAAAGCCGTTTGCTAAAATGAGTAACAGCGCAAAGGATTTATGTTCATACTGTAAGGCATTTTCACCTCGCAGCAGCATGGCTCCCATACCAATGAAGGCGAGCCATACAATGATGGGAATGCATAATGTGGTAATAAAAATAAAGGTATTGGCCTTCATGTCTGCGGGCACTTGCATGCCGATGAGTTTGCGCACGAAAGGCAAACGCAACAAGGTATCGGCGGCTAAGGTAAGCGCAATGACATTGATGCTGTCTTTGAATACAAGACCATTCAGGATTTCTTGTGAAAGATTTGTTATCGCATGGGAACTCCAGAAAGAAGGATTCAGACTGAGCATGCGGTTGAAAACAAAATAATCGTAAACGTAATTGAAGGAGATGTAGATCCCTAAAGCGCAAGCTAGGCGAAGAAGTGCTATAGTGGTTTTTTTATTGTAACGGTCATCTGCGGCGATACCGAGTAGCACAAAGAACGTAAGATAAAGAATACTGGTGGATACATTGGCCCAGCCATCTTGTTCCCAAAGAAGAAAAGGAAAAAACGCACCGCCCGACAAGCCGGTCAATAAACCATATTGCCAGCCAAATGCCATGGAGATAAAGATCGGAAATAAGAGTGACCAAGGCAGGTCAATCTGTATGCTGCCCAACATGAATTCTATCCCATAAGGAGAGGCAAGCAAACTCACTATCCCGCAAAGGATAGATAGAATTACTTTTTGTGGTGTTCTCCAAATGCTGCGTTCGTTCATGGGCAGGAGCAAAAATGCAGATTGTTATCGTAAACAATCGATCAAACTAAGCATTTTCTCCCAAAGCTCAAAGGGGTATGGGTTGTTATATTTTGCTTTTCAGCGCTTTAGCTCAATCAACATGGTTTATTCTATTGCTAGTTTTTTCTCTTTCGCCAGCGAAGTCTTTGAATGGCTACTTACCACCTTTCTGTTCCAAAAACATTTCCAGATTGGTTTGATACGCCGCGTTATCCGGTTCGATTTCCATGGCTTTTTTAATGTCTGCAATGGCTTCGTCGTATTTTCCTATTACGGATTCGATCAAACTTCTTCCAACGTAACTATTGGCGACATCAGGTTTTAGTTCAATGGCTGTGGTGAAGTCTTGTATAGCCTCTTCGTATTTTCCCAGATTTGCTTTTGCTACGGCTCTGCTGTTATAATATTTTGCTTCTTTAGGCTGAAGAGTTAAGGCTTTATTTAAATCGTTTACCGCTAAAGGATCATTGCCCAAGCGGGCCGCTACTTTTGCCCTGCTGTAATAATTGAACGCATCGTTGGGCTGCAGCTCTACCACTTTGTTAAGATCCACCAGCGCCAGGCTGTCCTTGCCCATGTCTACTTGGGTATTGGCTCTGTTGCGGTAAGCAGATACAAATTTAGGATTAATTTCTATGGCTTTGCTAAAGTCATTGATGGCATCCGAGTAAAGTGCAAATTCTTTGTAAAGCATTCCTCTGTTGTTGTAAGCGTCGTAACTTTTAGGAAACACTTTAATCGCCTGTGAATACTTCTCTGCGGCTTCTTTGTTTTTTCCTAACGAAGAATAAAGATTGGCTAAATTAAAATAGGCAGATTTTGCATTGGGGTTGATTACAATGGCTTTGTTGTAATCGGCGATAGCTCCGTCGTAGTTTTTCGTATTTTTTTTGTAGATGGCTCTGTTGTAGTACAACTCATAGTTCTTGGGCTGTTTGAGAATCATGGCATCCAGTTCTTTTATTTTTTGTTCAGCTTCTTTAATATTCACGGTCTTTCCGCTCTGAGCAAAACTCATAGAGGATAGAAAATACAAAAGAAACAGGATATTTTTTTTCATGGTTATTGAAATCGATTTATATTTATCTTCTTAGTATAAGAGATTATGTAAATGATAAGTTATCTTTTCATACAAGCTTCTTACTTTTCTTTGGCGTTACCCAAAAGAAAAGTAACAAAATAAAAGAGAGCCACGAAAACTAATTTAGAAGACCTGTTGTCTCCAGATAATTTCAAAGTTAATTTCCAACAAGCCTTCTAAAATTACCTCTTTTCGTGGACACCAGCCGCACCAGGCCTTGCGCAAATGTGTTTTATGTTTTTCTAGTTCTTAACAAATAAATAAGTATACACGATTCCGTTTCCGCCGCCGCCGCCGGAGTAGTTTTTTAATTCGTAACCACTATCCATAATCTCTTTTATTTTGGCAACTTCTACGTTTAGATTTTCTTCCGCAGTGGAAGCTCCTAGTTCTATGCTTTTCAATGGAACACGTTCCGAGTGCCCATTGGAATAAGAGATGATCATTGTTTTCGCCATGTTCATCATCGAGTGAGATTCCATCGTACGCACTAGGATGAAATCCGTTTCTTTTGAATTGGATGCAAAACTTGCCATAATTAATGTCACTGCTATCGCAGTAATGACAAGGAATATGTTTTTATAGTGTTTCATAAGTAAGGATAGGGAAGTGCAATTTATTATTTCTTTTTTCTAAACTTGAAGAGAAGGACAACAAGGACTAATAGTATTATTGGAATAAGAAAGAAAATTAATTGAAGGACGGTATTACGAGGTGCTGAAGTCATAACTTCTATTTGTTGAGATTTTTTATTTTTATTGACTTCTTGTTGAACCGAAATTTTATTTTCGTAAGCTTCAATTTTTAGCTGTAATTTTTTTGAATAGTCATAGCGTTTATCAAACAGCTCACTCGAATAACCATATGCTTTGGCTATAGAATACACTCTATAGGAGGAGGTCGCATCATCCGTTAAAGCTACCAGATTTCCATATTCAAATAATAATATCGCCATCATCTCATCTTTAGGTTTGATGAATTTCATTCTTTCTAAAAGCTGATGAAAGATGTCTTCTGTTAGGCTTCTTAATGCTTTTTTAGAGCGGGTACTTTTAGGGATAGAATCTGTTCCGAAATCTGTACCGATTAAAAATGTACTGTTCCAGGAAGAAGGCCCCTTGATTTTTGCTTCTAATATTTTAACGTGGAACCACTCACTTCCAAAATGGGATTTGGGATTTTTAGCAACAGCTTTTTTTATCCATTCCAAAGCTAGTTTATCTTGTCCCAATAATTCGTAAGTAGTACCCATATTTGCCAATGTATTGTATCGGCCAGGGCTCATTCGTTCAATGTTCTGAAATACAACTAGCGCTTCTTTATAGCGCTTTAAATACACGAGTTGAACGCCATAATCATTATAGTCTGTTATGGATTTGTTGGTTTTCCATAAACTATCTAACTCATGAAGATGATAAATAGAACCGAACTCTCGCTTCCAATAATTTTCATTGTTAAAATCCCTGCCCATAGTATGTATGAGCTGGCCATCGAGTAATACTCTGTTTTCCTGCATGCAGGCAAAAGCCTGCAACATTGATAATAACAAACTCAACAGAATATAATTGATTTTTTTGATCATAAGTAAATCTATTTATTCAACCAATTCAATAAATCATTAAACATCTCTCGACTGATGGTATGCGGTTCCGGATATTCTTTGTATTGCGGCGTGATGCCCAGTTGCTTTAAGTAAGCTTGGCTTTCTCTGGCATACTGCACGGTTAATACGTTATCTTGTGTGCCGTGAGAAATAAATACTTGTAGCGATTTCAATTGTGCCGCGGGAGCAACCATTGTTTTTACTTCTTCCAATAATCTGCCGCTCATTACCGCGATGCCTTTTACCTTACCGGGCTGAGTAAGTCCTACGCTGTAAGACATAATACCACCCTGACTGAAGCCGCATAAGTAAACTTGTGCCGGATCAAAATCGTGTTTGGCTTTTAATTGTTCTATGAAGGCCAGAATGGTTTTTCTGCTTTGCTCGGCTTGCGCTTTATTATAAATGGGTTTGCCGTTGACAAAATGCAATTCGTACCAGGTATAACTGCCTGGTGAAATGGTATAAGGCGCACGTGCAGATACCACTAAGAATTTTCCGGGTAACTGATCAGCGAAGGAAAACAAATCCTGTTCATTGCTTCCTGTGCCATGTAGGAGAATGAGTAAAGGCGGCTTAGCCGTTTTTACAGAAGGAGCGCGATGCACATAATAGAGTAAAGATTGCTCTGAGTTGTTAAAGTCGCCGTTGCTGCTCATGAAGAAAAGGGTTAAGGATATAAGAAGGAGTGCTTTCATCAGTTCGGTCAATTATGAGGAATAGGCAATGATTTAAGAAATTGTTTAAAGGCGATGAGGTCTTCTGAACTAAAGAATTTCTTATTGATCAAAACGGCCAGTTGCTTTGATGGGTACAATAAAATGAAATGCTTGGTTTCTTTTGTCCGGATGTAGTAACTCCATTTTGTAGTACTGTCGACATCTTCCCCTTTAATTTGAAGAGATGCGGTGGTGATGTGGTATTCGGTTTCTGAGTGAAATAACTTCGTAGACTCGTACGTCTTTTTTATTCTTTGCCATGTCTTGAAGGAGAAGAAAACAATAAACACCACACTAATTACTGCCCAATACGAATGTACATGATCTCCCAATAAAAAAAAGAAAACAAGTAGGAAAGCAGCGAGCAGAATGATTTGATAAGCAGGGGATCGCAACGTTAGGCTAAGCATGACGTTGCGGTAATCGGTATAACTTGTAACCCCGCTTGGATGAAGGGAGAGCGTTTGGGTATAAGGTATGGTAACGATCGAATTGTTTTTTATAAGGCTTCTCCCAAAGCGGAGGAAGAAAACGAAAGCAACACTGATAATGAGGTAACTGATCAATGCTTCGTATACAGATTGTCCGTGAAACCGCATTTCTGGATCTGCTAAAAAGTTAATGCAGGCCAATAGTATAAGGAATAAAAAGAGGGAACAAAAAACGACAATGCTCCAACCGAGTATTTTTTTCATGAGTAATTAATTTAAGAGATTCTCCAGGGCGGACTTTTTCTATTCTCTCCTGCGTAATATAAAATCAATGGATTGCCATCGGGGTCTTTTAATCGTGACTCCCGCCATAATCAGCTTTTGTCGCTGGGCAATTCTTCAAAAAGATATCCTTTTTGCACCAGCTCCGCAACTTTTTCATGCAGCTTTTCTACTTCAAAATAGATCCAGGTATCTGTGTTGTGCAATGGCACGTCTGTCTGGTGCAGCGAAAAGGTGGATTGTCCTTCGTTGCATTCAAATCTAGCATAATCCGGCAGAGCTTTGACGATGAGCGTAAGACCGAGTCCTTCGTAAAAAGTAATGGCGCGTTCTATGTCTTTTACCGGAATGGTAATTTGATTTAAATTCATGAATAATACGTTAGGGATTGAGCCATTGTCTGAGCTCTTTTTATTTGAGTTGAGAGATTGATTGTCGTGTAATGATGGATTCAAAGAAAAAAGCGAGTGGCGAAAGCCCGGCCCGAAGGGAACGCCCAATACTCATTCATCCTATTCACTTATTTCAAGATAGTGACATCACTTCTATAATTTACAAATCCTTACAAAAACTAGAATAAAAAAACTTTAACCAATCCTCAATCCATTCTTTACCGGTCGTTCCGTAGACAACAAAGTCACATCACTACCATCCACAGCACCCAACAGCAAACATTCACTAAGCATATTCGCAATTTGTTTGGGTGGAAAATTGATCACCGCAATAACTTGTTTGCCGATCAGTTCTTCGGGTGTATAGAGTGTTGTGACCTGTGCCGAGGTTTTGCGCAAACCATATTCACCAAAACTGATGGTGATTTTGTAAGACGGGTTTCTTGCTTCTTCAAATACTTCCGCGTGCACAATGGTGCCCACTCGCATGTCGACTTTTTCGAACTCTTTCCAGGTAAGGGGTGTCATTTTATTAAGAGAGTCTAAGGAGAGAATATACTATAATAAAAAAAATCCCCCAGCTTCCATTGGAAACCGGAGGATTAATTTGAAAAATGCGCGTTAGGGATTGAGCCACTGTTTGAGCTCTTCCCGCTTTTTCAGCGGGAAAGCGAGTGGCGAAAGCCCGGCCCGAAGGGAAACGCCCAACTATTGATTATATAGAAACTGTTCTTAATGTGTCAAATCTCTAGTATTCGTTTAATTCAAACACCTATCAATTAGTAACATTTATCTACTGCTTGATAAACACTTTATTCTGATTGCTGTGCTGACTCTTCAGTGAAAGGATGTAAATACCGGGGGCTAATACAGTACTGTTTAAATCCAATGTATGATTTCCAGCTTGCAGTGATCCCTGATAAACGCTTGCGATTTTCTTACCGAATGAATCGATGATGTCAAGAGATACTTGTTCTTCGTCTTCTGCTAATTCGATGAAAGCAATAGCGGCATTCAATACAGGATTCGGAGCTACAGTGATGGCATTGCTGCTGATTGTTACCGTTTCATCGGCTGCAGTTCTGGAGTTGCAGATACCTTGGCTTGTCCAAGGTTGACCGCTTCCTGAACCACCGTTATTCGTAGACGGATTTTGATTTTACGTCCACCAGTTGGCGATGTATTTGATGCCGTTGTATTGTACTACATTACCGCCAGTATATGCTGTTGCAGCATTCCATGCCGGTGCAGTACAAGTGCTTGGTGCATTTACAATCACATTTATAGTCACCTCCGCAGTTGCATTGTTGTTGTCATAAGCGACCGCTCTTATGGCGTATGTTCCAGCCGTAACATTCGTTAAACTGAACGTATAAGGCGAAGTCAGATCTGCTCCCAGGTAAGTAAGGCCTTTGTAGAATTCTACTTTACTCACGGTACCGTCTGCATCAGCAGCCGTCACATTGACGTTGAATGCAGCAGGTGCTATGTAAGTTGCATTGTTAGCAGGAGAAGTAATAGATATAGTCGGAGCCTGATTGCCCGGATTATTCACCGTGACATTGATGGTCACTTCCGCCGTTGCATTTTTATTGTCGTAAGCTACCGCTCTAATGGCGTATGTTCCAGCTGTTACATTGGTCAAACTGTAGGTGTAAGGAGAAGTCAGGTCTGCTCCCAGATAAGTAAGACCTTTGTAAAATTCTACTTTGCTCACCGTACCGTCTGCATCAGCAGCCGTTACATTGACATTAAATGCGGCAGGAGCTGTAAATATAGCGTTATTGGAAGGAGAAGTAATGGTAATAGTAGGAGCGAAATTTACCAGTGTGCCATTTACACTTACATTGTCGTAAGTACTTTTGTTGGAGAGTACATCATTGATGCCAGCTGCACATAGCCCTACGTAAATATTTTGCTGCATGCTTATGGTAATACTATTGAATGTTGTCCAGGTAATTCCATCTCTTGAATAAGAACTGGTGATCACATTCCCTGTACGATTCAGTTTTAACCAGCTTACTGTTTTCAATGTATCTTCATTGAAGTTATCCGTTTCGCCCGGTGAATTGGTGCGGTATTGATTCACGATGCCATGCCATGGCGTTCTTACCAGCATGCTATGTTTGGCATTATCAGTCAAAGATTCGCGAATCATGATACCTGTCTTGCTCCATTCATTTGGTTTATTGCTGCTGGCAACACGTGCAATGATTTCAGTATTGCCAGATACCTGACGATAGATGTAGTGGAATTGATCGTTAGACCAAAAAATATCACTACCGGTAGATGTGATACCAAATGTACCGTTTTTATAACCCGATACTCCCGCTGTTGCAGGTGTACCGATGTCACCGCTTTGCCATGGAGATGGGAAAGCATAACCGGCACTGCTTTTCTTGAAAGTAACAGACACGTTTTGTGTACCAGATACACTAGGGAAAGTGTAAGAAGTAATGGCGCCTTGCGATACACCATTCAATGTTACCTGATCTACAGCATATCCCATGTCAGGAATAAAAGTAATGGTTTTGCTTTGACCACTGGCTACAGTGATCAATCCTGAAGGCAGCGTCTTGCCATTCGTAGAAGGTGCAGCATTGATGGTACCTGGTCTTGCATTCACTTTAAATGTCATGCTGGCTGCAATGGCGCTGATGTTGGAGATGTTCAATCCTGTTTCACTTCCGTCTTTCCATTTGAATGCCGGATAAGTGGCATCGGAAAATACGCTGTAGGTGTTATCAAACAAATCGGTATCATCACCTCTCAGGTCGTGGTGTGTTTTTGTACGGTCATGCATTTCATCCATACCATCGGCTTGCACCAATTTGATACCTAACTGATCAATAGAACCAGCGTTCGGTTTATTCAAACCTCTTTCTTCGTCAACATACCAGATAGCCAATCCCTGATCAGGTGTATAGCCGTCGCCATCTATGGAGAGCTAGTAGCCGCCGTGAACATACGATGTAATCAGAAAATATTCTTTTGAGTTATGTGTGTTGGTATATTTGTAAATCTGATTGGAGTTGTTGGACACCACACTATAGGTTTGTGTCGTGTTATTGTTGATTTCATTGACGGTAGTGATCCAATTGTTAAAGTTGCGGAGCGCAGGATCAATCGGCATTTGACTTCCCAGTTTACCGCCACTTCCCATCAGACAGTAATGACCCATGTTGTAATCATTGGCATATTTTGTATTGTAAAAATCCGTCCAGCTAAATACACTATGACCCATTTCATGACAAATGACATTGATCTCCGGTTGCTGAGACGACAACCAACCCGCAAATGCTGCGTTACCGATAGGTAGAGCTACTCCATTGTTCAATACCGATAAGCCGTAATCAAAGCCAAACGATACGCCGTCTCCATCAGAACCTCTGGACAATACCAGAAAATGTCGGATCCTGTTTTCTGTCGGATGAGCAGTCAGATTGGTAAAGCCTGATGGGTAAGTGGTATTGATGTTCGCTACCATGTCTCTCAACAGTTGTTCTTTGTTGGTGTGGTAATAAGCAAACGTATTCGGTACATTGATCGCCAATACCTGGCTATTGATCGCTACTTTGCCGTTGGTTTGTGTGGTATAATATTGTTTTACCGAACCATTGTTGCCCCA
>JACMQM010000255.1 GCA_014376985.1 Cytophagaceae bacterium
ATCCTATGGTTATTCTTCTTACGGTTCCGACTTCAGAGTTAATTATACGATCGGAGGAGTTTTTCCTGTGACTGCCGAATATGCAGTCAGTAATAAATTCGGATTAGGTCTGGCCTATCAGCATGGTGCATACATCAACACTAATTCTGACAAATCAAGTAATAATAACTTTGGTGTCTTCGGCGCTTTCCACTTTGCCAAACGCAGCAAATTTGAACTGTATACTCGTTTGATTCTTGGATACAGCTTGATGGATTTGACAGAAGAATCCGAGAACTATTATTATGACCCTTCTTATTCTGCTATTCCAAGTACCAACGGCACCTTTCAATATAAGATGACAGGTGGTTATGTAAAACCTTCTTTTGGTATGCGATTATACTTCACCGAACACCTCGGAATGTTTGCTGATATCGGCATCGGTGTCTATTCTTACAAAACAAGTCAGGTGGATACTGATTTAGGAACATACGACTTGTCTAAACGTTTTCACTATGTCATGCTCAACGGAGAACTTACTGTCGGACTTGCTATAAAATTATAAGCCTTTCTTCCCAATAAAAAAGCCATCCCGCGTAAAACGGGATGGCTTTTTTATTTCCTTTTTTTCTTTGTGTGCTTCGTCTAACGCTTGTTATTTTTGGTAATACAATTTAGGTTTAGATAATATGCCCCAGTGGTAAAGCATCTCTCCGTTTACTCTGGACTGTTCAGGATCAGTCATCTTGTCCCAAGCCATTACTTTACAGTCTGTATGGAGCTCTACTACGTCCTGTGGTGAATCAGCAACTGCTTGCAGTGCTTCCTTCTCACAAGCGTTGTCTGCTTTAATCGGTGCATCTGCTATGGTGAAGATGAGCAGGATGACAGCGATAAATCCATAATAGAATTTCTTATGATCAAACACCACTTGTTGAATAATGAAATAAGAGGAATACCCAAACATAAAAAACAAACATAATGTCACCGGAAGAATGGTATCTCTTCGCACAATGTCCGGTCGATAAGCGCGATAGCCTCCTAGCGGAAGAATTAAAATGTAAAGAACACAAAACAACAACAGCACTTTAAACAACTGAATGATCTTGCTTCCTTCTTCTTGTCGGAACTTTTTAATCAGGAATACATTAACGGCCAGGGTGATTAGAATCAGTGGCATGCCGATTTTTTGTGTGAATATTTCTAACAATCCGAAAGGCACGCTTGCATAACGCTGCATAATAGGGATGGTTTCGTTATTTTCTAAATTGTGTGTGCCTAAGTATAAAGAGTACAAGCAAAGTATGCCCGCAAAAGCCAAGAAGGCGAAGAGTGGGCCTTTCAGTTTTATAATGGACGCAATTGCTTTTTGAAACAGTGTGCCGTTAGATTCTTTTTTATAATGCTTCAAAAAAAGACCCACGGTAATCATAGTACATGCAATGATGACAACACCCGGAACCAAAGGGCCATTAAAGGCGAGGAGTACGGTTAAAAAGATCAAACCTAATTTATCTGACCAGGATTTATCAAACGGTTTTTCCTCGTACAGGGAAGTATAGAATGGATAAAAAAACAACAGTAAAGGAATCATGGACAAAGCATAGAAAAAAGTATAGTCCACCGACTTATCGATAATGCCCATCAATCCGTTGTACCCTGCTGTTTGAAACAAAGGCGTTATCAAAACCGCAGCGAGCAGCCATTTCTTATTGGTAAGCTGCCTATGCCTTGAAATATATAAAGCCAGCAAATAGATCAATGTAACTTGAATCAGTGTTTTTGCCGCTGCAGCCGCCAGATAAACACTATCTATCGGTGTACTGATGGATTGGAAAAGTGCCGGGACCGTTTTAAAATACGCAGACATTGAAAAGTGCGCAAAGAAACGGTTGGGTGCCGCGTAATTTTCATGTTTGAAGATCACGCTTAAGCCAAAAGGATCTTCCAATACTTTGCGGTAACTCGGAGAAGGCAACGCTACACTGGCCATGTCTCCGTCCAACTCTACTTGTGTGTGTTGATGAAAAGAATAAGCAACATCCAGTAACAATAAGGTGGCAAAAATAAAAGGAAGGTATTTTTTGAAACGATTCATAAATCAGTAATCCTGGAACAGATTAATTTTAAAGATGATTTAGAAAACAAGTTGCTAAAAAAAATTGACTTCTTAATCCTTCTGTTCCGTTGAAAACTGTTTTGCCATAGACCGGAATATTGCACGACCTATAAAATAACTTGCTCCAAACAACACAGGAGCAATGATGAGCCACAAGAGTAGCCCGCATAGGTTAACGACAAAGAATTTCCCGATGGTACCCATCGGATCGTTCGTCAGCATGTTTGTAATATCTTCCAGCGAATAATTGAATTTCTCTTTTGAAAAAAGACCTGCGCCTATCCTGAGAAAAGGAATGTATAACAACAATTGCATGGGGTAAACAATATAATTTACCAATTGCAAAAAAGCCATGTTCAGCCTCAACCAAAAAGCAATCAGCGTGCAAAGTAAAGTAGTTGCTCCCAGTAAAGGCAGTATGCCGATCACAATTCCAATAGCTAAAGCCAGCGCCATCTTTTCAGGGCTAATGCCTTGTTGCAGAAAAGCCAACATACGGTCGGACATTTTCTGGAACAGATTTGCATTGGAGAGTTTGGTTCGCATTAGATGGCCCTGAGTGTTATAATTTGGAACTGTTTTTTTATACGCTTTTTTATGGGACTACGGATGTGTAGCAATTGAAAAGTATAGGGTGAAGAGTGAATATGTAATTAAACCCTTCACCCTTACCTACTCACTCTTCACCTTTTTCAACTTCCTTCTCTTTTCCATCCAGAAATAAAGCGGTGGCAATACAAGTGGTGTAAATAATAAGGTCGTTGTTAAACCTCCTATAATCACAGTGGCCAAAGGCCTCTGCACATCCGAACCAATTCCAGAAGATTTAGCTGCCGGTACTAATCCAATGATGGCCACAATCAACATCATCATAATGGCTCTTAATTGAGATGATGATGCTTTGGTGATCAGTAAAGATAAATCTACTTCCGGATACAATTCTCTTTCCCTATTGATGGCGCTTACAAGTAATACGCCCGCCATTACAGACAGTCCAAACAAAGACACAAAGCCTACACCGGCTGATACGTTAAAGTTATACCCACGCATCAGTAAAGCCGATATACCGCCGGCTAAGGCGAAGAACACACAGGCAAATGTCACGATGGCGTAGCGGACATTTTTAAACAATAAGAATAACACAAACAATACAATCAAAACCGTTAGCGGAATGGCATACATCAATTGTTTACTTGCGCGTTCCAGATTTTCAAACTGCCCGCCGTAATTGATGGTATATCCTTGAGGCAATTTAATTTGAGCAGAAATTTTATCCTGTGCTTCTTTTACAAAACTGCCCTGGTCTCTGCTACGAATGTTCGTGCGTATGGTGAGCAATCTTTTGCCGTCTGCACGGTAGATATTGGTTTGACCGGGAGTAAAGGCGATATCGGCCAGCTGACTCATGGGAATCAACGCACCGTTTGGAGCCGGCACTTGCAGGGAACGGATGACATCAATGTTGTTTCTGTTTTCTGGAAAAAACCGAACAACAATGTCATACCGTTTGGCCTGGTTGTATAAAGTAGAAATGTGCTTACCACCAATGGCGGCTTCAATCATGGTTTGTATATCGGCCACATTGATACCGTAACGCGCGGCCTGTTTACGGTTAATCTCTATGGTCAGCTGGTCTTGCTGTCCTTCCTGTTCCATACCTGTAGCCGTAGAACCTTCTATTTGTTTTACAATGGCGACGATGCTATCTGCCTTAGTTCGCATAAATACCAAATCGTCTCCTACAATATTGATGGCAAGATCCGCTGCGGAACCGTTTACAATTTCTGTCACCTGATCAATGATAGGCTGACCGAACGATAAATAAGCCCCTGGTAATTCACGTTGAAATTCTGTGCGCAGCACTTGAATCAATTCCTCTTTCGATGTATCTTCCACCCATCCTTTGTAATCCTTCAGGATCATCAGAATTTCTGTGCGATTGGAAGGGAATGGATCGGTACCGTCGTCGTTTCTGCCGCTTTGTGTAATGATGCTTTCAATCTGCGGATGACGAGCGGCGATCTCGCGAATCTTTGGTGCTATTTTTTGATTTTCTGTAATGTTCGTTCCGGCCGGTAAAAACGATCGCATGAAAATAGATCCTTCATCCAGCGTTGGCAAGAACTCCGTTCCGATTTTAGCACCTAATCCCATCAGAATAAAAACAAGCGCAAAAGATGAGATGACGACGACTTTATAATGTGCAATGATTTTTCCGATCGTGTTTTCGTATTTTTTCTCGATCCACAACAAGGGTGAATACTTACGGATCAATTGTGTTTTCTTACTTTCAGGAACTTGCACTTCATGCGGATTATCAAATCGTTTGTGATAGATAATTGAAATTAAAACAGGAATTAAAGTCAAGGCGCAAATCAAGGATCCAATCACCGCAAAGGCCAGCGTAAGAGCCATGGGAGAAAAGAGTTTGCCTTCTACCCGCTGCATCGTAAGAATAGGAAGGTATGCCAATATGATGATGAGTACCGAGAAAAATATTTCTCGCCCTACTTCCTTGGCTGCATTTATTGTCACGGCTAAAATGCCTTCTTGTCTTTCTGAAGGTGTGAGGTGCTTAAACTTATGAATCAAATGAGCCGCCATGACACAGGCTCCATCTACAATGATTCCGAAATCAATCGCCCCCAAAGACAATAGGTTGGCAGGAATGCCACTGATTTTCATCAGAAGAAAAGCAAATAATAAGGCGAAAGGAATTGTAAGTGCCACAACCATGGCGCTGCGTACATTTCCTAAAAATAAAATGAGGATGATCAATACAATGCTTACGCCTTCGAAGAGTGTATGTGAAACAGTAGTCAGGGTGTAGTTTACCAACGTACCACGATCATAAATCACGCGCAGCTTTACATCCTTGGGTAATTCATTGGTTTGCAGGTCAGCGATTTTTTGAGACATGGCTTTCAATACTTCCGTAGGATTTTCTCCTCTGCGAATGGAAATCACACCTTCTACACCAGAGCTCACATCGATGTCTTCCGCAGGAATGGCATACCCTAAAATTCCTTGTGGCTGTGGTGGATTGACTTCTACGCTGGCTACATCTTTCAGGTATATAGGAGATCCATGCACATTGCTCAATACGATGTTCTGTATGTCTTCTGAACTTTTAATCGCTCCCAAACCACGCACTGCAAAACCTTGCCCTCCTCGCTCTATGATATTTCCTCCGGTATTTAAATTGTTGGATTGTACAGAGGCAATGACTTGTTGCAATGTCAATCCGTATTTTCTAAGCTTATCCGGAGACGTTAAGATATGGTATTGTTTAACCGGTCCGCCGAAAGTAATGATGTCTGCCACGCCTGGTGTTTGCAACAGATAAGGGCGGATCACCCAATCTTGCAAATCCCGCAATTGCATCGGTGTATAGGTTGGAGGAGCGACGACAACGTAACGGAAAATTTCTCCAACCGCAGTGGTCAAAGGACCCATCTCTGGTGTCACCCCATCTGGCAATTGTGCGGTTGCTAAGCGTTCGTTGACTTGCTGTCTGGCAAAATAATCGTCGGTACCGTCTTTGAAGTTTAACTGCACCACACTCAATCCGAAAATCGTACGGCTTCTTCTGGAGATGACGTTTGGTACATTGTTCAAGGCGCGTTCCAAAGGAACGGTAACCTGCTGTTCTACTTCTTCCGCTGCACGCCCCTGGTAATTGGCAATGACAATCACATTGGTATCAGCAATATCCGGATAGGCTTCTATTTTGATCAGTTTAAAACAAATGAATCCTATGATCATCAATGCCGCGGAAGCGCTGATGATGATCCATTTGTTTTTCAGGGCTAGTGTAATGATGGTTCCAATCACTTGTGAAACGATTTATCTGAAGTACAGAAATTAATAACCAAACGATAAGCCTTTCAGCTGCATCGCGCCTTTTGTAATGACTTTGTCTCCCACATGCAATCCGGAAAAGATAATGATGCGGTTATTGATTTGCTGACCGCTGATGATTTCTCTGCGTTCAAATTGAGTGCTGCTGGTTTGAACAAAGACATAATTTTTTCCCTGCACAGTAACAATGGATGTGTTGGGAACAGATAACAAATCTCCCTCGCTCACTCCGAATGAAACGACGGCAAACATGCCAGCCTTAAAACGGTTGTTGCTGTTAGGTAAGCTGATTCTCATCTTCACCATTCGGGTCAGGTTGTCGACTACGTTTCCAAAATCTTCAATTTTACCGGAGAAGCTTTCATCTGGAATAGAGGAGAACTGAACTTTGCAGGTGCTTCCCATTTTCATTTTGTTGATTTGACTTTCCGGTATGTCGCAAATCATCCAGATATTTCCTGCTTTCGCTTTCAGTAAAGTGTGCGGATCGAAACCTGCCAGTTTCAATTTGGCTTCCTGTTCAATGATCGCTGCCTTTTCATTTTGCAAATTGGTTTCTTCTGCTGCCAAATCAGTTTGAGCTTCGAGAACATCTTTTCCTGTGGCTGCGCCGTTGTGCTCCAGGTCTTTGTAACGTTCCAGGTTTATTCGCTTCTGCTTGATGTTGACATTGGCAATTTGGTTGATGTTGATCTGATGCTGAATAAAGGTGGTGTAATTCCCCGTCAGGTCAGGGTTGTCAAACAACACCAGGTTGCGCGAAGAGTTTTCTTCCGATTTGATAATCGTTGCAGCCACTTTTGCCGGTGCGGTAAATTCTGCTGATAAGTTTTCTAGTTTAATTTTTTCTACCTGAAAAAAATGAAGTGTAGCTGTATCGTTTGGAAATTCAATCACCCGACCTTGTTCTTTGATTTCAGCGTTATGATTTACTGGTTTTTCTGTTGTGCTTGCTTTCTCTTTACAACTCGAGGTGAAGAGAAGAACTAAGGGGATAAAATAGAGGGTCTGCTTCATTTTTATTGAGCTAACTGATTGATTAATCCGGTGACAAATAATAATTCGATAGTGGCTTTACGGTATTCCTTTTCGGTGTCGTAATACTGCTGTCTGGTATCCAGCCAGCTGCGTTGTGCTTCGAGTAAGTCGATGATTGTTGTGCCTCCTTTGAGGTAGGCATAGCGAACACTGTTCAGGATGCGTTCTGACTGAACCAATATTTTTTTATAATGTTCGATGTTTTTCTGTTGGGTGAGGTATGTGCCGTATGCATTGGAAACTTCTATCTCAATCGTTTTTTCAATCGTGGTGAGGTTTTGTTGTGTTTGTGCTTTCAGGTACAAAGACTTTTTAATCTCTCCCTGGTTTCTGGAAAAGAAAGGGAGATCTATGGTTCCATAAAAACCAACATATTGAATCGTGTTTTGCGGATTGTAAATCATACCCAACTCCGGTTGCGGTAAAGCCAATGATTTCTGGAGTTTCATATTGGTGTTCGCCAATTCGATGTTTCCTTGTGCGACTTGCAGATCCGCTCTTTTGGCATAGGCTTCTTTAATGAGACTATCTAATTGTGCCGGTAAAGAAAGTATCACCGTGCTGGAAGTATCAATAGCTACACTATCTGTCACGCCCAATTCCAGTTTAAGTCTTTTCAATTCATTATTGTAGTTGCGTTCCGCGGTTTCAATTTGAATTTCATATTGATCGGCCAGCAATTCGGTGCGTAGTAAATCGGATTGAGTGATCACTTGTTTTTCGTAACGCAGTTTATTGATGTGTGCCAGAGAGTCAATGTTCTTATTGGCCAATAGCAATATGTCCAACTGCTTTTGAGCAATCCATACTTCCAGCCATTTATTGGCTACCCCATGAAAAAGATTACGTTCTGTTTCGGTATAGTTTTTTTGAGAAAGCGAATAGCTTTGTTGTGCATAACCAACTTTATATTGGCGTTGAGAAGGCAGTTGAAACGTTTTCGTCAATTGCCACCATACCTGCTGATTCTTAGAATTACCCCAGGAAGTATTTTGAGCAAAGTGATCATGATCGACCAATTGTAAAGTCTGATTATTCAATTTAAGGTTTGGCCGAAGCTTGGCAGTAATGATATCGCTTTCCGCAATGTTCATGTTGTATTGCTCGGATTTGAGCACAGGATTAGAAGACCTCGCTTGTTGCAAAGCTTTTTGCAAGCTGAGTGTATTCTGTGCCATAGACTTTTGAAAACTAAACAGGCAACATACCGCGCACAGTACAAAAATAGCGGAAACTCTCATGTGTTCTTCTTTTAAAATGGCAATTAATATAGGTGAATTATATACCGGAGCAAGATCTGTTTTATGCTTAATTTTTTGCTTACCTATGATGCCTTGCAAAATACGGAGGGCTTCTGTAGCAATCTTGTAGGCGATAGATAAGATTTTGTAATTCCCTACTTGACTATTTTCTTTGTTTCCCTACCTACTTCCTTGCCTGTTCTTTTTGCTTCTCTTCCGACTTGTTTTGCCGGCTTTTTGAAAGCATGACCTATATCCTTGCCAGCCTTGCCGATCTCCTTCCCTACTTTCTTGCCGGTATGTCCGATTTCCTTTCCCGTTTTCTTTACTTCCGACTTTGTGGAACTTTGTGCATGAGCAGCACAATGGAGTGCAAAACTAAAAAAGACAAAGTAGCAAAAACGTTTCATAGTATGATAAAGGTTTACAAAAATAGAGGTTAGCCGGATATTTCCAATTTATGAGATTAATCTTCCTGCTAGACTACTTTTTGATTCCAAACGCTTTCCCTTTATAGGTTATGATTTTTTCCGCTTCTACTGCCAGAAAAACCAGTACAGGCGGAATGAAACATATTCCTATTTCCAATAAAGTGAGCGCTTTGGTCTTGAAAATGTCCTGCATAAAGGGAAGATAAACAAGGGCGAGCTGAGCAATGATAGTGATCGCTATACAAAAGAGTAAAGGTAAATTGCTCCATAGTCCATGTCTTATAATAAGCGTTGATTCACTTCGTATCGCAAAAACATGAAACAGCTGGGTAAACGATAACGTGCAGAAAACCATTGTTTGCCAATGATCTTTATCGTTTTGTATCGCATAGTATTGAACACCAACACACATCAAACCGATCAATAAACCCACCCATAAGATATGAATGCCTACACCATGAGCAAAAATACTTTCGGAAGGGCTTCTGGGAGGACGATTCATGTTGTTTTGTTCAGCCGGTTCATTGGCTAATGCCAATGCCGGCAGGCCATCTGTGACTAGATTGACCCACAAAATATGAATAGGCAATAGAGGAATAGGAAGACCTAGCAATGGAGCAAGCAAGATGGTCCAGATCTCACCGGCATTGCCCGTCATGATGTAGCGAATGAATTTTCGAATGTTATCAAATACCCGTCGTCCTTCTTCCACGGCATTGATGATGGTAGAAAAATTATCGTCAAGCAAGATCATGTGCGCCGCCTGTTTGGATACTTCTGTACCTGTAATGCCCATAGCAATACCAATGTTTGCTTTTCGTAAGGACGGTGCATCATTGACTCCGTCGCCTGTCATGGCGACATAATGCCCTTTGGCTTGGAGTGCAGTAACAATAGTTAGTTTTTGTTCAGGACTGACCCGCGCGTATACTTTGATGTGCTCAACGCGGTCTTGCAGTTGTTCTGGAGTAAGGGCACTCAATTCTTCTCCAGTCATCGCCTGATCCGTTTCATCTCTTAAGATCCCAAGGTCTTTCGCTATTTTTTGTGCGGTCTTGGGGTAATCACCGGTAATCATAACCGGTACAATCCCAGCTTGCCTGCAATGATTGATGGCTTCCATGGCTTCTTTTCGGGGAGGATCAATCAGTCCCGCAATACCGAGGAAAGTCATGTTGCTCTCCAGCTCCTCATTGCTTTGCTGCTGTTCACCTTCATTCACTACTTTATAAGCATAAGCCAATACACGCATGCCCTGCTCAGCCAGTTTCTCCGTTTCATTCAGAATGGTTTCCTTTTCTTTTTGATCGACCAGCGACACTACCGATTCTGTTGCGCCCTTTACAAAAACAAGGTAGCGTTCTTTATAACGATGTACCGTAGTCATCATTTTACGCTCGCTGTCAAAAGGCAATTCGTGCACGCGTGAAAATATACTTATATCACGATCACCTATTTGTTGTTTGCCATACTCAACTAAAGCCAACTCTGTTGCGTCTCCGGTTCGTTCGCCTTTTTCATTCTGGTGCGTATCTTGATTGAGCAGCAACGCCAGGTGAAACAATTGTTCCACGGTGAATTCCTCCTCCGTTTTTCTATCCTTATCCAACAACCAGGATTGCTGGAATGTCATTTTGTTTTGCGTCAAGGTGCCCGTCTTATCGGTGCAGATGTAAGTGACAGATCCTAATGTTTCTACCGCAGGAAGTTTTCG
>JACMQM010000256.1 GCA_014376985.1 Cytophagaceae bacterium
ACACAGGATTTTGTTAAATTTGATGGCGTATTTATACATCAATGGAAAACATTAGAAACTTTTGCATTATTGCTCATATCGATCATGGTAAAAGTACCCTGGCTGACAGGTTATTAGAATTCACCAATACCGTTTCCAAGAGAGATTCGAAGGCTCAGGTATTGGACAACATGGACTTAGAGAGAGAGAGGGGCATCACGATTAAAAGTCATGCGATTCAAATGGATTATATTTACGAGGGTAAGAAGTATATCTTGAACCTGATTGATACTCCGGGACACGTCGATTTTTCCTATGAAGTTTCCCGTTCCATTGCTGCTTGTGAAGGCGCTTTATTGATTGTAGATGCCGCTCAGGGAATTGAAGCACAGACTATTTCTAACCTGTACCTGGCATTGGGTCAGGACTTGGAAATTATACCTGTTTTGAACAAGATCGACTTACCAGGCGCTATGCCGGAAGAAGTGAAAGATCAAGTGGTAGACTTGCTGGGTTGCGACCGCGAAGGCATCATCCACGCCAGCGGTAAAGAAGGCATTGGTATAGAAGAAATATTAGCGGCCATCATCACACGCATTCCAGCTCCAAAAGGAGATCCTGCAGCTCCGCTTCAGGCTTTGATCTTCGATTCGGCATTCAACTCCTTCAGAGGTATTGAAGTTATGTTCCGTATTTTCAATGGTACGTTGAAAAAAGGAGAACGCGTAAAATTCACGAACACATCCAAAGAATATTTTGCCGATGAAATCGGTGTCCTGCGATTGGAAAAAGAACCACGACTGCAAATGGAAGCAGGCAATGTGGGCTATATCATATCGGGTATCAAAGAAGCGAAAGAAGTAAAAGTAGGAGATACCATCACGCATAAAGACAGACCAGGACTAGCAATCCAGGGCTTTGCCGAAGTAAAGCCCATGGTATTTGCAGGGATTTATCCGGTAGAAACATCGGAGTTTGAAGAACTGCGTGCTTCGATGGAAAAACTTCAACTCAATGATGCAGCCTTAGTTTGGGAACCTGAAACGTCTGCAGCCCTTGGCTTCGGCTTCCGTTGTGGTTTCCTGGGTATGTTGCACATGGAAATTGTACAAGAGCGTTTGGAACGTGAGTTCGATATGACAGTGATCACGACTGTTCCTTCTGTACAATTCCGAGCTTACACTACGAAAGGTGAAATGATTCTGGTCAATGCACCCTCAGATATGCCGGATCCTTCTTCCCTGGATTACATCGAAGAACCATTCATCAAAGCACAGATCATCACGAAAGCAGATTATGTAGGTCCTATCATTTCCTTGTGTATGGACAAACGCGGTTTGATTAAAAATCAAATCTACCTGACTTCTGATCGTGTAGAATTAACGTTTGATTTGCCATTAGCCGAAATCGTATTTGACTTCTTCGATAAACTTAAAACCATTTCCAGAGGTTATGCATCGCTGGATTATGAGTTGATCGGTTTTCGAACTTCTAATGTTGTGAAGTTGGACATCATGCTTAATGGCGAGAAGGTCGATGCCTTGTCTGCCATCGTACACCGTGACAAAGCGTACGATTGGGGTAAGAAATTATGCGAGAAATTGCGTGAACTGTTGCCGCGCCAAATGTTTGAAATCGCCATACAAGCTTCTATCGGAGCGAAGATTATTTCCAGAGAAACAGTAAAAGCCTTGCGTAAAAACGTATTGGCAAAATGTTACGGTGGTGACATCTCGCGTAAACGTAAGCTTTTGGAAAAACAGAAAAAAGGTAAGAAACGCATGCGTTCTGTAGGTAACGTAGAGATCCCGCAAGAGGCGTTTATGGCGGTACTTAAGTTGGATCAATAATGAAGGGTGAGCAGTGAAGGGTGAAGAGTATAATAAAACTACTCACCCTTCACTCTTCACAAAAAACTATAAAATAAGAAATTAATGAGCACTCCTCTTTCCACTACTTCCTACACCCTCATCGACGGCAAGAAAGCCTCCGAAGCCATCAAAGAAAAAGTTGCGGCTGATGTTGTAGCATTCAAGGCACAAGGTGGTAAAACGCCACATCTTGCAGCGATCATTGTAGGTAGCGATGGGGCAAGTGAAACATATGTTGGAAATAAAGTCAGAACATGCGAAGCCATCGGTTTCAAATCTACGTTAGTTCGTTTTCCTTCGGAGATTTCAGAAGCGGAGTTGTTGCAAAAAGTAGAAGACATCAACAACGATCCGGACATTGATGGATTGATTGTTCAATTACCATTGCCTGCTCACATTTCTGTAGAGAAAGTAACCTCTAAAATCAAACCGGAGAAAGATGTGGACGGTTTTCATCCTGTCAACATCGGCCGCATGAACAAAGGCTTACCGGCTTTCATATCGGCTACGCCTTACGGTATTTTATTATTGTTGGATTTTTATAACATTCCTACCAAAGGCAAACATTGCGTAGTGGTAGGAAGAAGTCATATCGTCGGTTCTCCGATCAGTATTCTGATGGCACAGGACACTAAAGTAGGTAACTGTACCGTCACCATCTGTCACCGCCACACGGCGGACTTACCGGCTATTACCAAACAAGCGGACATTTTGATCGTCGCTACCGGTCGCCCTGGTATGATTACGGGCGACATGGTGAAAGACGGCGTAGTCGTTATTGATGTCGGTATTACACGTGTAGCAGATGCAACTAAAAAATCAGGCTTCGCTATCAAAGGCGATGTAGATTTTGACAGCGTAGCTCCTAAATCCAGCTACATCACTCCGGTTCCCGGAGGTGTAGGTTTGATGACGATTGCTTCGTTGATGAAGAACACGCTTAGCTCTGCTAAAAAAGAAATATTCTCATCATGACAACGGCTGCCGGCAATACAACGCTACCGATTATGGAGGCCTTTTACACCATTCAAGGTGAAGGTTTTTATGCGGGCCAGGCCGCTTATTTTATTCGTACCGGTGGTTGTACCGTGGGTTGTCATTGGTGTGACGTCAAAGAATCCTGGGACGCCGCTCTTCATCCTCAAATTTCTGTTCAGGACATTGCTGAGCAAGCCGCACGCTTTCCAGGACGTATTGCTGTGGTCACTGGTGGAGAACCGTTGGAACATGATCTCACCGCTTTGTGTGATGCCATGAAGGCACAAGGATTTCAATTGAACATTGAGACTTCCGGCGCTTCGCCTTTATCGGGAACCTGGGACTGGATCTGTTTATCACCCAAAAAATTTAAGGAACCTTTACCAGAAGTACTCGCCGCCTGCGATGAATTTAAACCGGTAATTTTTCATCCTTCAGATATTAAGTGGGCTGAAAAATTCGTTTCTTTACTTAAGAAGCCCAACGTAAAATTATTCTTACAACCGGAGTGGTCTAAACGAGAAGCCCTCATGCCGGAATTAGTAGAATATGTAAAGAACAATCCACACTGGCAGATTTCTTTGCAGACGCATAAGTACATGAATATTCCTTAGCACCATAGACTATGAAAAAGCTATTTCTTTTACCGCTCTTTTTTCTTTTCCTCTCTTTCTCTTCTTCCGCTCAATCTGATCTTCATACCAAAAATAAAAAAGCCATCAAGTATTACGCCCTTTCTGAATCCTACATACAGGGACGTCAGTTTGATCCGGCGATAGAGGCTTTGGAAAATGCATTGAAGGAAGACAATCAGTTCATCGATGCTTATTTTAAACTAGGCAGCATTTACATGTTGTATGCGAAGAACACGATTGCTAAGAAGTATTACATGAAAGGTTCTGAGTTAGACACCAACAATGTGAAATCTGCTACGGCTTATTTCATTGTCGGTGAAGTGTCTATTAAAGAAGGAGACTATGCCATGGCAAAGAAATATTTTCAATACGTTATGAACGTGAAGCCGAACAATAAAAAGCTTACCGATAAAGCGCCTAAGTATATTGAGACCTGCATCTTCGCGGTGGAAGCGATGAAACATCCGGTCGCTTTCCAACCCACTCCTTTACCAAGTTACATCAACAATTCATTCGTACAGGCTTACCCCGTAGTCACTGCAGATAGAAAGACATTGATATACACTGTACGTTCCGGCCAAAAAAGTACGGACGATGAAAATATTTTTACCAGCAAATGGGAAAATGAAAAATGGTCTAATCCTGTTTCTATTTCAACAACGATTAATACAAAATACAACGAAGGCGCCAGTTCTATGTCTGCCGATGGCAAGACGATTGTTTTTGCTTCCTGTAACCGTGCAGACGGCGTAGGTTCCTGCGACATTTACATCTCTTACAAAGAAGGTGAAGAATGGAGTGTACCGGAAAATATGGGTAAGAAAGTAAACGCTGCCGGTTGGGATTCAGAACCTTCGCTTTCTGCCGACGGTAAAGTATTGTATTTCTCTTCTGAACGTTCAGGAGGTTATGGCAGAGAAGACATCTACGTATCCTATAAACAGGAAAACGGAACCTGGAGCGTGGCGAAGAACTTAGGTCCTGTCATCAACACAGAAGGCCGAGAAGTGTCATCCTTCATTCATGCCAGCGGAAGTACCTTGTATTTCTCCACCAACAACAGACCAGGAATGGGAGAGTTTGACATCTTCCGATCAGATAGGGGCGATACCTCCTGGACTATTCCTGTCAACGTAGGCTATCCGATCAATACGGCAGACAATGATGCAACCTTGTTCATTACTGCCGATAATGAGAAAGGGTATTATTCTGTTTATGATAAGAAGGACTACAACAACATGCGTTCTTACTTGTATGAGTTTGATGTACCGGAAGTATTGAAAGCCAAACATAAGAGTACCTATGCCATAGGAACCGTTTACGATGCCGATACAAAGAAACCTTTGAAAGCAGACATCGAATTGTACAACCTGGCCACAGCCGCTCGTATGCAATGGTGTACCTCAGATTCTGTAAACGGTGGTTATACGCTCGTACTCTCGGAAGGCATGGAGTACGCGTTGCATGCAGGGAAGAAAGGATACCTATTTGAAAGTATTCAGTTTGATTATAAAAATGGAAAGTCTTTTAATCCTTTAACATTGGATATTTATTTAAAACCGATAAAAAAAGGGGCAACGACTAAACTCAATAACGTTTATTTTGAAACCAATTCTTATGCACTCGATAGTCGTTCTACTGCTGAGTTGAATAAATTATTAGCTTTTATGAAACTGAATGGCACTACAAAACTTGAGTTAGCAGGTCACACTGATAATGTCGGTAACGAGGCCGATAACTTAAAACTCAGTGGCAACAGAGCGAAGGCGGTTTACGATTACCTGATCAGCAAAGGGGCCTTTAAAGCAAGACTAAGCTTTAAAGGCTATGGAAAGTCTCAGCCGATTGCTGATAACAGCAACGAAGAGGGAAGAGCGAAGAACAGGAGATTGGAAGTGAAGGTATTTTAAAGAGTGATAAGTAGAAAGTGATAAGGTGTAAGAAATCATATTAGAAGAGAGCCGATATTTTTTGTCGCGCTCTTTTTTATTGAAGAAGCGTTTCGGTATCATTTGAAGTCTTTTATAAGTATTATTTCTTGATTTTTTAAGATGGATAACAAGCAAGAATTGCAACCGGTTTCGGATGAAGTTTTAATGAGCAAAATCTTTATCATTCGTGGACAAAAAGTGATGCTGGATAAAGATTTAGCAGAATTGTATAACGTTGAAACAAAAGCGTTGAACCAGTCTGTAAAGAGAAACTGGAATCGTTTTCCTATTGATTTTATGTTCCAATTGACTGAAAAAGAGTTTAATACCAACTTGAGGTCACAATTTGTGACCTCAAGTTGGGGAGGAGGTCGTTATATGCCCTATGTTTTTACAGAACAAGGAGTAGCGATGTTATCCAGTGTTTTAAAAAGCGAACGGGCTATTGAAGTAAACATTCGTATTATAAGGATGTTTACCAAGCTGAGAGAGATGCTGTTTACCAATAAAGAAGTGTTACTAAAGCTTGAAAAATTAGAAGGTCAGGTCACCGAGCACAACAGTGATATACAGGTTATCTTTAAATACTTAAAAGAATTGTTGACTCCT
>JACMQM010000257.1 GCA_014376985.1 Cytophagaceae bacterium
GTGTGAATTATGTATTGCGCGCCATGCGTGTACCGGCAGGCAAACACAGCATTACCTTTAAGTTTGAACCAGAACATTATAAGCAATCAGAAAAGGCGGCCTTGTTCGGTTCCTGGATCTTCGTGGCCTTCTTGCTAGGCTTGATCGCGCTATATGTAAAAGAAGAATTAAAAAAGAAAGCGGCTTAATTGTGAAGATCGCTATCATCAACATCTCTGACCGCTCCGGCGGCTCTGGCATTGCGGCGTACCGCACGGCGGAGGCGTTGAAGAGGGATTTCGGTCACGAGATCTTTTACCTGGTGCGCACCAAAACGCTGGATCAGGACAATATTTACCAAACCACCGGCAATGCTTTCAAGGCGAAGCTAGAACGTTTGTTCAACGTAGGCATGAACCTGCTCGGTCTGCAATACGTCTGGCTGCCTTTTTCTCCCTGGTTTATTCTGAACAAACTCGAAGAAATAAAACCCGATGTTGTGTGGATCAACAACACGGTAGGAGGGTACTTCATGACCTCACACATCCGCACGATTGCCAAAAAACACAAGGTGGTCTGGACATTGCACGACATGTGGGCCTTCACGGCTAACGGTGCGCATACCTTCGGCGACGATTCCTGGAAACAACTCAAAGCCGCCAAAGGCGAATCAAAAATTTACCCAACCATCGGTTTACCTTTGGGCAACTGGCTCATCAAACGCAAGCAGCGTTTGTTTAAGGACGTGAACTTTACGGTAGTGGTTCCGTCAACCTGGATGTATGACATGGCGGTGCAAAGCCCTGTGTTGGCAGGTAAGAAGATTGTACGCATTCCGCACGGCATTGACTTAAACGTTTTCAAGCCGATGGACAAGGAAGCGATGAAAGAAAAATACGGCATTCCCCGCGACGCGAAAACGATAGCTTTCATTGCGCAAAAACTCAAAGGCAATTTTTTCAAAGGGGGTTCGGATTTGTATGACATCCTCAAGCACCTTAACGAACAAACTACCTTTCCCATTCACTTGCTCTTAATGGGCGAAGACAGCATGCCGGAACTCAACGATTTTAAAAACCTGATCATACACCCCATGGGCTATGTGAAGGAGGAAGAGAAGATGGTGGAGATTTTGAATGCGACCGATGTGTTTGTTTATCCTACTAGGGCGGATAGTTTTTCTCTAGTTTTATTAGAAGCAATTGCATGCGGCTGTATTGCTATAAGTTATGCAGTAGGAGGTTGTGTTGATATTGTGAAAAATAACTATTCGGGCTTTTTAATTTATAATTATGATGCTAATCAAGCTGCAGTATTAATAGTTTCCATCTTTAGAAATTATGAAATAAGTTTAGAGCTTGTTCGAAACTCACACAAACATGCGGAAGATGTTTTTTGTGAAATCCAGGTGGCGAGAAGTTATAATACGTTGTTGTAACATTCTATTATTTTGTATTTTATATTTTTTATTCTAAAAAATTATTTGTAAGATTGAATTGCTATTTTTTTATAAGCGAATTTTTATTTAATTTTTTTATTATGACTACACGTATATTTTTAAATCTATTTTCTATCCTTTGTTTTTTTTCTGTTCATTTTTGTCATTCTCAAAATTTCCAGCGTCTTATTGGTACTAGTAGTAATGATAGTTTTAGTTCTATGATTTTGCTTTCTAATGGAGAGTATATTGTCACAGGAACCACTGTTCGAGCTGGAGCTGGAACAGATCTATATGTAGCAAGGATTGATGCTTCTGGGTCAATAGTTTGGGAAAATACCTATGGAGGAACAGGTAATGAAAATAACAGTGTATCTTGTATTAACAACAATGGAAATATAGTTATCGCTGCTAGCTCCTCAAGTTATAATGGGAATAGAGATTTAGACCTTTTTATATTTGAAATTTCACCAAATGGAACTGTTATGTGGTCTAGAAGTTATGGAGCAGGTACTAATACATCTAACTTAGATGAAATTCCTAGAAAACTAAACCTGTCTCCAACTGGTTTAGTTTTATGTGCTACAATAGGTACTCCTGGATCTTTATCTATGGATGTTCTTGCTTATGAAGTTAGTAACGATGGACGAAGAATGAACTGGCAAAATCAAATTAGCATAAGTGGAAATTTTGGAGATATACCTTCTTCTATAATTCCAGGCCAATTAGGAACGTATATTATGGTAGGAGGTTCTTACACTGTAATGAATAATTATGATCAAGTTATATGGCGCTTAAATTCAAATGGTTCATTACAAAGTAATATAGCATATGGTGGTCCTAATAATGAGAATGCACAAGACGTTGTATTATTACCCAATAATGATATTGTAGTAATGGGTAATTTTAGAGTATTATCAGGAAGTGGATTAGAATTTTCTCTTGTTAGTATTGGTTCAAATAATGCTTTTAAATGGATTAAAACCTATGGTGACAATGATATTAGAGATGAAAGAGCATATGGTTTTACTCAAACAACAAATGGATATGCTTTCTGTGGATATACAAATGGTAGAACGGGTAATGATATCTTATTGATTTGGACAGATAACGATGGCAACTTAATAGGGAATACTAGCATTGGCGATAATGGTAAGGAAGAATCTTCTGCACTCGTTCAAAATTTAAATGGTAGTTTTACAATTGCTGGTGTTAGTAATTCTCGTAGTACGGGCTTAGACGATGGTTTTCTTATAACTACTAATAGTGAAGGTAGAGTAGATAATAATTGTTCTTCCTATAATATTATTGAAAGAAATATTACTAGAAATATACGATCATATGTTTATTCGCAATCTAATCCCCAACTTTCTAATAGACTAATTAATCTTACAGTAGATGTGTCGGCTTTAAGTGTTGTAGATTTGCGCTGCTTAACATTGCCATTAGAGTTAATTGACTTTCAAATCTTATCTAAACACAATAGAAATGTTTTAACTTGGATTTCTTTAAATGAATATAATCTAAGCCATTTTGAAATTGAAAAATCATTAGATGCCAAGAATTGGAAATTAATTGATATAATCGAAAGCGAAGGTGGTTTAGACGAAAAGAAAATATATACGTATGATGATTATGAAAAAGAGAGTAATTGTTCTTATTATAGATTAAAGCAAGTTGATAAGGATAATAGTTATTCTTACTCTAAAATCTTGAAAAGTTATTCTGTTTTACCTGAACCTTTTATTTATCCAAATCCAACAGAAAGATTTTTGAGTATTAAGGGCATTGTTTTACGTAAACAAGAGGTCGCTAGCATTTTAATTAAAAATCTTCAAGGTATAATTGTTTTAGAGGGAGATTTTAAATTTGACTATAAGACTGAAGGAGAACTTAATATTGATTTAGAAAATTTAGATTTAGGTATGTATGTAATGTCATTTACATATCAAGATAAAGTTCATTTTATAAAGATTATTAAAGAGTAAATAATAAGGGTCTGGTTTTTATATTTATGTTGTTAAAAAGAACATTGTTTGTCATAGCTTCAATGCTACTAAATTTTTTAGAAGTAAATGCTCAAGTATTAGAGACTGTTTTTGGCTCTAGTAACAATGATGAGTTTACTTCAGTTGTTAAGCTTTCAGATGGAAGTTATATTGTTTCAGGAAGTGTAATTTCTGCGGATGGCTTTGGAGGTAAAGATATTTATGCTTTAAGATTAAGTCCAAATCATGATATAATTTGGTCGAAAATTTATGGCGGAAATTATGATGATGCTGCTTATGTTTCACTTGTTAATTACAATGGTAATATTTTATTAGGATGTTCTTCTTCAAGTCATAATAACGGTAGCAATTTTGATCTTATATTAATAGAAATTGATCTTTCTGGAAACATTCAGTGGAATAAATCTTTTAGGACGAGTAGTTATGATGAAATTCCAAGGAAAATCATAAAGTCTCCTAATGGATTGGCATTATGTGCAATGTCAAACGCAGTTGGAACGACTGCATCTCCTGATATGTTAGTCCTAGAGATTGATTCTAGTTGTGATAATATTTTATGGCAGAATCTAATTGGTTCTACGGACTTTTCAGGAGATATTCCTTCTTCCATTATTCTGAGCAATTTAGGGGGGTTTATAATGGTTGGAGGAACAAAAACATCTGCAACGAACTATGATCAAGTAGTGATTAGATTATCAGGTAATGGACTGATTGAATCACACGTTGCTTTCGGCTCTATTGAGAATGAGAATACTCAAGATGTTATCGAATTACCTAATAATGATTTAGTATTATTAGGTAATTTTAGAAGTTTATCTGGATCCGGATTAGAAATGGCTTTAGTTAATATGAAATCAGATTATACTTTTAATTGGATAAAAACATATGGAGATTTCGGAAATAAAGATGATAGACCATATGCATTCAAAAAAACTGTAGCTGGCGAATATATTTTAGCTGGATTTTCATATACATTTGGAATAGGAGATAAGGATTTAATGATTTTAAAGACTGATAATAATGGAGTTTTAGTTAGTGCAAATAATTATGGAGGGAATGGTAATGAGCAACCATTTGATATGTTATTAACCAATAATGAAGCAATAATTGTTGGGTCTTCTGAATCAAATAGTTTTGGTTTGACAGATAGTTACATTCTAAGAAAGCCCATTAGTGAATTATATGATGATGGATGTTTTAATGTGAATGTATTCGAAAATGATTTAAACTTAGTAACACATACATTCTTTTATAATCAAGATGATCCTAATTTGATATTAGGATCTCAACCTTTCAATCAGAAGAATATATTATTTGATCAAAATAATATATTACACAACAAAATAGTTAAAGGCAATATTATTGGATCTTTAAGTAATTTTATTGACTTAGATATAGCTAAAGTTAAATTAAGCTTATTCGATAATTCAAATGCGATAGTTGAAATAGAATCTTCAAATATGTATGATTCAAGTGATTTTACTTTGTCAATTGATTCTGATACGAAGTTGTTAATAAAAGGAGAAATACTCTATTCTATTCCCCCCCACCTCCTCCTAAAATACCGCAACGGCTTCGACTCCTTTCAAATGGAGAACATCGTCACTAATAAAATAGATGCTCCTCTTCAAATAGAGCCTTCTGCTTTTACCATGGTTGCTGCGGATGTTGATATAAGTGATAAAATTAGATCAAATGATATTTCTTTGCTGCAAGAAGTTATTGTAAAGAAAATAGAAGGTTTTCCACAGCAACTGCCTGCCGAGTTGCAACAGGATTATATAGACTGGAGATTTATTGATCAACGAGCAGTAGATCGGGAAGAGGCATTTAAGAAGGCTAGTCAATATCCTTACTACAGCTCTAAAGGATATTGCAGGGACAATGTTCCTGATATTCCTTTTTATTTATCTAATCAAGGTAGTTGTGATACTTCTTACAGAGAAACATACCATGCTATTTTCTTAGGTGATTTAGTAGATGGAGGATCTGGTATAAGCGTCGCGAGTTTTGATAATCATTCCAGTTCCATTACGCTTGATATTGATGATGTTCATGATCTCGGTAATAATACCTACAGAGTATTTTTGAATCATAAATTAAATGCACAGGATAAATTTGTGTCACTTGATTTTGCATTGGATTATGATGAAGCTGTAGTATCTATAGTGAACACACAAATGACAGTGGAGGATAAACAGGCTGTGCCGCAATGGTTGTATAATGATTATAATTCAGAAGAAGTGCTGTTTACATCTTATTCAATGAACGGTTATCCTTTAGAAGGCAAATTATTGTATGTAGATATTCAAAAGATGTCTGGTGTTCCTACGATTGAAGATTTGGGACAAGTTTATGTTTTTGTTAACGGCACAGAGGTCCCTTCATCAATTCGTTTAAGGAGCCAAACTTCAACAGGTATTGATATAGCAAACGATGTAAGTAGTTTTGTGAATCTTTACCCAAATCCTACAGATGCCAATCTTACCATTTCACTTCCATTATTATATGCTAAGGATGTTCATATCGAATTCCTGAATGTTATAGGACAATCAGTAATAGTATTTGATAATGAACAAGCTCAATCAGAAATAGAGATGGACTTGTCTTCATTACCTGCTGGGTTATATGAATGTATGATTAGTATAGAAGGGAAGGCAACGGTTATGAAAAAGGTAATCGTTAGATAAAATTTGCCAGCCAAAATAATCTTCTTACCTTAGAAAGCAATTTAATCCTTTCAACCTATGAGCAGCTTTATACAGAAATTCAAAGCCTTCGCCATGCGAGGCAACGTCGTAGACCTGGCGGTCGGTATCATCATCGGAGCAGCCTTCGGCAAAATCGTTTCTTCTTTGGTAGCTGACATCATCATGCCACCGATTGGCGTGTTAGTAGGGGGAGTGAAATTCAATGAACTGAAAGTTTCCATCAAATCAGCCAGTGTCGATGAAACAGGCAAAGCTGTAGAAGCGGTGACCTTGAATTACGGCAATTTCATTCAGGCAACCGTAGACTTCATCATTGTGGCTTTCGCCATATTCCTGATTGTACAATTGATGGCAAAGATGCAGAAGAAAGAGCAAGAAGCTCCAACCGTAGCTCCAATGCCGACAAACGAAGAGAAGTTATTGACAGAGATTAGAGACCTCTTGAAAAAATAGATCAAAGAAAAAGGAAATGGGCGGTCGTTTTTCTACGGAAAAGCGGCCGTTTATTTTTTACCGAAAAACAACTTAGGAAAAGCCACACGCTCGTCCTTCTCGTTTAAATTAATCTGCCATTGCGCCTTTAGGAAGCCCCAGCCGTAGCCGAAGAGTTGGATGTAACTCGCAAAGATCGATAAGAAAGCAATCGTAAAACTATCCGTTTCAATCAACGCTTCACCCCAGAGTACCGCTGTTAAAAACGCCATCGGCACCCAGGTATAAGGCAGCCAGAAGCTGGCCAATAACAATACCACACAACCGATTACAAAGAGAGAAGGGAGATAGTACACAAGTTTCTTCGATCTCTCCGGATGCCATTTCATCAGGATCACGCGCACCATGCCAAACTTGTTCACCTGCGTATAGAACTTGCCGAAGTCAATGCGTCGTTTGTGGTACACGAACGCTTCGGGCACCAAACCCGTTTTGAATCCGGCATTCATGATGCGGTAACTCAAATCCGGATCTTCACCCGGATGAATGTCAGAAAATCCTCCGACCTGTACATACACCTCGTGTTTCAGACCCATGTTAAAACTGCGCGGCTGAAATTTATCCAGTTGGTTTTTACGTCCTCTGATGCCGCCTGTGGTCACGAAAGAAGTCATGGACTGGTTGATGGCTTTCTGCACTGTGCTAAACGACTCATGCGCCGCGTCAGGCCCTCCGAAGGCATCCAGCGGATGTAGGGCTTGGTGATCGGTCAAGGCCTGGAAATAATGGGAAGGGATGAGGCAATCGGAATCGAAGAAAATCAGGTATTCACCTGTAGCTTTATCCATGCCGAAGTTGCGACTGTCGCCGGGACCGCTGTTGGGCTTAAAGAAATATTGTATGGGAAAGGTATCGGTATAGTCTGCTACCAGATATTCGCAAGGTTCGGTGCTGCCGTCTTCTACCAGTATCAATTCAAAGTCTTTGTAGGTTTGCGTGCGCAAGCTGTCCAGCAATTCTTTGACTTCCTGTGGGCGGTTGTAAACAGGAACGATAACAGAATATTTTTTCATGAATAGAGGAATCGAAAAACTAATTTACCTAAAAAAACTCATGCGTTCAAACGATCAATCTTCGAGTTGTTCACCTCTTAGATTGGCCAGTTTATGCAGGAATACATTCGCAATGTTAAAGGCCCTGAGCTTGGCTTCTTCGGCATTCGTCCCTTTAAACTGCTGATCCACATTCTCGATGAACAAACCCAGCCAGCGCTCAAAATGTTCCTTGCCGATAGGCATTTGTGCGTGCGGGGGGAAGGGACGTCCGTTGTAAGCATTACCACCTAGCAAAATGCTTTCCCAGAAACGCGACAGTGTATCCAGGTGCTCTTCCCAACGCTGTCCGATGCGTTCATTAAAGATAGGACCGATAAAATCATCGGCTCTCACCTGGCTGTAAAAGGTGCGCACCATGCGTTGGACGTCTGCAATAGTGGTGATGTCTTGAAGTTCGGGCATATGAAATCGTATGGCTGTGTGAAATTAAATAAAAATAGCAGAATGACAATTGTCCGGAAACAACAAAGCCCCGGTTTGATCCAGGGCTTCTTGGGTTATATAAGCATTAGAATTACTGTGTGACGAGATGCTCGAGTTCGGTTTCCGGATTCAAGGGTTGATCAGCGTTTGTGCGGCTGTCAGTTAAAAATTGGTTTGTATGGCTTTTCTTCTTTCTCCGGCTTCGTCTCTAAGCACTTCCCAACGTTGGAATTGTTCCGTTTTCAGCACACTGAGCAAGCGATGGTTGTATTCCTGAATGATAACCTGGTAGTGGCTGTCCTTTTTTTTGTAATTGCTGGTCTTTTGTACCATTCTAGCCTGCTGAATTTCAGTCAGGTTCAGGCTGTAGATTTTGTTGAATTTGTTGGTCTTTGAGTGCCAATCTCTTTGCATGTGCTCAGCTGCTTGCTGGGCTTTTTCTTCTGGAGTCAATTGTTGTGCTTGTATATAATGAAAGGAGCAAAGAAGGATAAAGGAAAGAAAGATAATTTTATGCATTACAAGAGGTTTTTTTGGATTGTGCCCCTTGGACAGGACGGTCGTATCAGGGCTTAACATATAGTGAAAATGGAAGAAAAGACCTGTGCTGCATACCACAAAAAAAAACCTCCGAAAGGAGGATTTTTTTTAGTCGATGTCAAGATTATCAGGATCTTCGTTTACCGGTTGCTTAGACTTATTGCCCTTTTGCTGATGGCGGGCATCTCGTTTGATTTTCGCATCGGCTTTCAATTGTGCCCAGGTTTTTTCCTGGTCATCGGTCAACACATCTTTTAGACCGGCATCAAAATTCGTTTTGATTTTTTGATGCTCCGCTTTAGCCGCTTGCTTGTCTGCAGTGGTTTTGTTTTTATCCCTTAGTACTTTCGTCTTGGTGATGCGGGAATAGTTTAGGTCGTATACTTTTATTTTTTGTTCTTCGGTCAAGCCCAATTTCTTTTGCAAGTGATCGGTTTGTCTCTGTGCTTTTTGTTCGAGTGTGAGTGGTTGCTTGTTGTCTGCCGCTTGTTGTTCCGTTTGCTGGTTTTCAGATTCCGCGTTTTTCTGTGCAGGGTACTCAGGAGCAGGTTGAGGTTGTTGTGGGTTGTTTTGAGCCTTTACTTGTACTGTTAGCAAAGAAGAGGCAAACAGCATAGAGAAAATGATAGGGTATTTCATGATCTTTTCGTTTAGTATGTGTGTGGGAAAACAAATAACATGCCATGGAAGATTGCAGGAGGAGACTTGCCTCTACTGCCTATCGGGATGTAAAAAGAGCCCAACGAATGGGCTCTTTTATCTATACATATACTTCTAGTCTCCTGATTCTTCCCAGGTCATTTCTTCTTCTGGGTCTTCTTCATCGGCATTGAATTTCCCTTTTTTGCCCGTCTGTTCCGCTATTTCTTTTTGCTTTCTTGCTCTTGTCTCAGACTGTATTTTTTTCCAGTTGCTGTATTGATCTGCGGAAAGAATACCTTTCATGCCTTGATCATACTGCTTGTGGATTTCTGAGTAACCTTCTCTGACGCCTGAAATGTCGTTGCGTTTCGCGACTTTCAATGCCCTGGTATCTTTGATGGTTGTCAAATTGAGATCGGATATTTTATCTTTTTGTGTGTCTGTCAGGCTCAGCTTGGTTTGCAATTGAGCCGCAACCTTATGAGCTTTGCTTTCTGGTGTATTGTTTTCCTGGCCTCTTCCTTGTGCATGAAGAGAGAAGGCCGCTAAACTAAATGCGAAAACAGCAGCGGAGAAAATAATGTGTTTTTTCATGAAAAGTATGTTGGTCTGTAAGGATAAGTTAAACGTAACAAAGCGCAAAACAGTTATACTTTTATTGTGACTATGGAAATTTAGGAAATTTATCGAAGTCCGGTTTACGTTTTTCAAGGAAGGCATTTTTACCTTCTTTGGCTTCTTCACTCAAATAATAAAGGAGGGTAGCGTTTCCCGCTAGTTCCTGAATACCTGCTTGTCCATCCAGTTCCGCATTGAAAGAGCTCTTCAGCATACGCAAAGCGATCGGACTTTTCTCTAATATTTTTTTGCACCAGGCCACTGTTGTTTCTTCCAGTTTATCCAACGGTACCACTTTGTTTACCAAGCTCATGCTCAATGCTTCCTGCGCATCGTACTGATCACACAGGTACCAGATTTCTCTCGCTTTTTTCTGACCTACAATACGAGCCAGGTAAGAAGCCCCGAAGCCTCCGTCGAAACTTCCTACGTTAGGACCTGTTTGTCCGAATCGTGCGTTATCAGCGGCAATGGTAAGATCACATACCACATGCAACACATGTCCTCCGCCAATCGCCCAGCCGGCTACCATGGCAATCACAGGTTTAGGAATCGAACGAATTTGTCTTTGCAGATCTAATACGTTCAATCGTGGTGTTTCGTCCATACCGATATAACCACCGTGTCCACGTACGCTTTGATCTCCGCCACTGCAGAAGGCCTTACCGCCTTCGCCGGTTAAGATGACAACACCCACTTTCGTGTTTTGACGAGCCATTTCCATGGCTTCAATCATTTGACTGACCGTATCAGGAGTGAAGGCATTGTGTTTGTGCGGACGGTTGATGCTGATTTTAGCAATGCCCTCGTAATATTGAAATAAAATATCTGAATATTCTTTCAGTGTTTCCCATTTGTATTGACTTTGCATAACTCAGGATAATTTGAACTGTTTTTTAAAAGATTGAAAGGTCGCTACATCTTCTTGTCCATTGGTTTCGATTTCCAAAATAGAAGGCTGTGTGGATGTATTCAGCAATTTATGCAATTGCGATTTCAAAGCATCGTAATTGTTGGCGTGAAAATAATTAAGATCAAATTCATTTGCCAGATGACTGGCGGTTAATTTTTGTCGGGTTACGAAATACTCTTCCAGCTCAGGCTGGCCGTTTGGTCCGTCGATCATGCGGAAGATGCCTCCGCCGTGGTTGTTGAACACAATCACTTTTAAATTGGGACAGGTATAATTATGCCACCAGGCATTGCGGTCGTAGAAGAAAGACATGTCGCCGGTAAGCAAGACGACTTGTTTGTCTGTACTCAATGCACATCCCATGGCCGTGCTCACTGCGCCGTCTATACCGCTGGTGCCTCTGTTGCAGAATACTTGCACTGGTTCATCGTTATTAGAGAAGCCTAACAAGTTCAGGTAGCGCACCGGCATGCTGTTGGCCACGTGCACATAGCTATCCGCGGAGAGATGCTGCAATACCGTGTGGAATGCGTTCAGTTCTGTCAATTCCTGATTGGCATCTAATTGTTTGCCCGTATATATTGTTGCCTTTTCTTCTAGCTCTGTCCACTCATTGAGGTACTCTTTATTGTAAGAAGTCTCGACTAAGGCGTGCAGAAAATCAACCGGTGATACTTGTATCACGCCACTCAAACTTTTATACGTGTCGGCCCATTGCGAAGAATCGCTCAGGTGCCAATGCTGCAAAGGTTTGTGCGTGCGTATGAATTGCTTTAAAGATTTAGAAATAACGGAAGCGCCCCATGTGATCAATAGATCCGGTTTCAACGCCGCTTGTTGTTCAGAAGAAAGTTTACCTAAAAATAAATCCTGTTTCTGAATGCGGTTACTACTGGGTCCTATATTGGACAAAGGTTCGCAGATCACCGGAATGCCTAGCTGTGGAATGATATCATTCAACTCTTCGTTTGGTACGCCTTGTCCGGCGACGCACAATATTTTTACTTTAGCCGGAATACGTTTCAAGAAATCAGACAGAAAAGGTTCTGGCGAAGCGCCGCTGATTTTTGGAAAGGCAATGTAGGGAAGGATATCATCAAAGGTGAGATCATCCTTAGGATAAAAAGGTTCTCTGAAAGGAATGTTAACATGCACCGGGCCTTGATGCAATTTACAGGCATGAACGGCTTCGTTTAGCTTACGGCCAAATTCCCAGGCGCCGTCGGGATGAGTGGTATCCACAGGCAATTGAAAAGATGCGCGTACGTGATTGCCAAATAAATTTTGTTGACGAATGGTTTGCCCGTCCTGCTGATCGATCCATTCCGGCGGACGATCTGCTGTAAGAATCAAGAGAGGCGTATTAGAGAAATAAGCTTCGGCTACCGCCGGTGCATAGTTCAAAGCGGCAGAGCCACTTGTACAAACCAGTACTACCGGTGCGTTCAACGTTTGCGCCATTCCCAAAGCAACGAAGGCAGCAGAACGTTCATCGGGAATGATGTATTTTTCAAAGCCTGTATGACGCGCAAAAGAAATCGTTAAAGGAGCATTCCTTGAGCCGGGAGACAATACGACACGTTTGATGTCGTGTTTATGTAAAATGGCAGGTACCTGGTAAATAATTGACATCAGCGCAAGATATAATATTTCCTTTAATTCAATGTTAAGATTTATAAATCGCTGGTGCAAGCGTCTTCGCTTGTTCCTATAACCCTTTAGAGCGTCACGCTCGGGTTTTGCAGTTTAGTTCTCGGCTCGAGCGAGACGCTCTTTGTCATTTTAGGAACAAGCGAAAAGGCTTGTACCAGCGATTTCAAGAACAAGCGAAGACTAATTCCAAATCTTCCTGATCGCTTCCAGTTTCCTCTCCGTCTCCACCCATTCATTCGAAGGGATAGAGTCTGCCGTGATGCCTGCTCCTGCGTGCGCGTTGTAGCCATTGGCAAACCATTGCGCACTTCTTAAGTTCACATATACTGAACTTTTACCTTCTATATTCAATGGTCCCCAAAAACCGGTATACAGTTCGCGTGGACTTTTTTCATATTGTAAAATCAATTCCGTCGCTTTGTCTTTCGGCGTGCCGCAAGTGGCGGAAGTAGGATGTAGCAAAGGAAGCAATTGATCGGGCAGGTTGTCAATGCCTAATGCGCCTGCATCGATTTTATAACTCGTACACAGATGCACCAGGTTGCCCGATAAATAATTCTTTGGTCCTTCTTCTTCGTATTCTCTGTGTCGGATGGTTTTAAAACAATTGACAATGTAGCGCGAGACGAAAGCTTGTTCTTCTATTTCTTTATTGTTCCAGGTATGATCGCGCAAACTCTTATGCGGATCATATACTTGAGTACCTGCTAAAGCGATGGTTCTGAATACATCTTGCTCATTGCTGGAGGCCAGCAGTTCTGGACTTGCACCTACCCAACAACCGACAGCTGGATGATAGGCTACCGCAATGAAAGCGTTGGGATAGGCCTTGCGCAAAGCGACCACAGCTTCTACCGGTGACTTTTCGATAGGGTAAGGGTATTTTTTATTTCGTGCCAGAACGACTTTTTTAACGGCACCTGTTTTCAACTCTTCCAGCAAGTGTTCGACTTTGCAAGTGTAGTCACTTTGTTCTTGTTCTTCTTCGGAAAAGTCAATCGATTCTAATACATGAAAAGGAAAGTCGATGTGTTCTGCCGAGGTATAATCGTTTAATTGTTTTGTTTGATCACTGCTAAGTGCGTGCAATTGAAATAGCAAATCAGGCTTTAAGAGTAAAGATTGTTCACCTGCTTTATCCAGAAAAGAATGCAGTACAAAACCTTTATCGCCGTTATGCCAGGACGTTTTTTGCTTCTGCAAATTTGGATGTCTGTCAATGATCAAATGAAAATTCTCTGAACCCGGTTGTGCCCAAAGCGTTACACCATGCTGCTGTGAGACCGCGTAGTTAAAAGCAGAAGAAAACAAACTCAATGCAGAAGATGAAGCGTGAAAAGCGTTCATATTATTTTCCTTGTTCTTATAATGTCTGCCGGCTTGCGTTAGGGATTGAGCCATTGTTTGAGCTCTTCCCGCCAGTAATGAAAGTCTTACAATAATATAGTTTGCTCAGCGGGAAAGCGAGTGGCGAAAGCCCGGCCCGCAGGGAACGCCCTAAAATAGATGCTATGTATTTGTCAATTGTTTAACACCCTTAAATTTAATACTTCTGGCAATAATCAATATTGACTAGCATCAATTAATTAGTCCTGTCATTTCTTATCTAAGATCGCAATCGTCAGTCTGCTGATGCAAACTAATTTGTCTTTATCACTGGTGATGCGGATATCCCAAATATGCGTTTTACTTCCGGCATGCACCAGTGTAGCCCTGCCTTTTACCAATCCTTCTTTCACAGAAGAAACGTGATTGGCATTGACTTCCAAACCTACGGCAATTTTACCGCTTTCTTCTACAATGAGATTGGACGCAATACTACCAAGGCTTTCTGCCAATACCACAGACATGCCGCCGTGCAGGATGCCTACAGGCTGCTGTGTTCTATGATCTACGGGCATGGTACCGCAAATATAGTCGGCGCCTATTTCTGTGATTTCAATGCCGAGGTAAGCAATGGAATTGACTTCACACCATTTTTTTACGCCGGAAAGAGAGATATGAGCAGGAATCATTAACTTGCTGATGATATAGCACAAAGGTATAAGAATTTGAAAAGCAAAAAAATTTACCTCATTCGCCACGGACAAACGGATTTTAACCTGAAAGGTATCGTGCAGGGTTCTGGCGTAGATTCTGACTTGAATGAGACAGGGAGGCAACAAGCCGAGGCTTTTTATGCCAGTTATAAAGCGATTCCATTCAAAAAGATTTATACTTCTGCCTTAATCAGAACTTATCAGTCTGTCAGTAAGTTTATTACTGATGGCATTCCTCACCAAACCGAAAAGGCACTCAATGAGATCAGCTGGGGTACGTGGGACGGGAAACTGCCTACTTCCGAAATGAACAGTGTTTACTGGCAAATTGTAAACCGTTGGAAAGAAGGTGATCTGGAAGCGAAAATAGAGGGTGGAGAGACACCGATAGAGGTCAGAGAACGCTTGATGCCTATGGTAGAGCGCTTGCTGAGCCAGGAAGATTCACCTATACTTGTTTGTATGCATGGACGAGCCATGCGGATTTTGTTGGCTATGCTGACCGGTCAGTCATTGGAGGTAATGGATTCCTTTCCGCACGAGAACTTATGCCTCTATCTGTTGGAAGTAATAGACGGACAAGCGGTTATTGTAGAGCAAAACAACCTGGAGCATTTGAATTAGGAGAGTTTGCGTGAGGGATAGCAGCGAAAAGCCCACAGCGAGCAGGAAATGATAGATAGAATAATTAGTCTTTCGCGAGCGAGGACTTGTAGCGAATAGCCCGACCCGCAGGGGCACGCCCAACCGATAACCAAGTATCTAATTTACATGTCATCAACATGCTACTTACGCAACCCAAAGTAGAATAAAAATCTTACGACACGCTTTCAGCAAAAAATCATACAATTCATCCGATAAATACTTTACTAAAGCTCTTAAAATCAAAAATTACAAGGTTGTTCCTTATTAAATCACTAAAACAGGGGTTTTTTAACGAAAAAAAATTATTTTTGGGTTCATTAATTTCATATCTAACTACAGCTTTTACAAATGGCAGAGGTTATAAGAATGCCCAAGATGAGCGATACGA
>JACMQM010000258.1 GCA_014376985.1 Cytophagaceae bacterium
ATTTTACCCGGTAAAATACTTTTCAACTTTTTTAAAAACTCGAAATATGTTTCTTTTGTGGAAGGAGTCCAGTCGCAATCAATTTGTATTTCATCAATCTTACTGAATGCGGTCGCATTATTTTTTCCTGCGGATTTTATTTCTTTAGGAATATTTTCATCTATCCGATTAGAAATAAAAATAATTTTCTTTCGTATATTATATTCAAATGAATCTTGCCGATATGGATTAAAATTTTCGAAGGTTTTGTTAGTTATAAAAATAACCGGTGTATAATGTTTGGCAGTATACAGGGAAGAATTTTTAAATCCTGTTATTTCTGCAATAGGCACGGGCATATCAAGTGGTTCACTCCAGTCTACATCAAAGTAATGAATATAAAAATGATCTATATTATTTCTTAAAATAAATTTTGCATCATTGCTATCCCCAGCAAAAGTGGTTTTCCAAAAATAAAACGAATGCTCCGGTTTTTTGTCGTAGGCCTGTAAGCAGGAGCAAAATACTGCTGCTAAAAGAGCGAAGTAACACCACTTCATTTAAAAAAAAATTATTGAGCTTCGGCAACGAAGGAGAAAAGCCTAGCATAAATTTATGGAATAAGTCAGATACTATTTAGATAATTCTCAAAAGTATTTTCCAAAACTAAAAAGTATCTGACTTACCTGAAGAGCTGTTATTGAAATACGGTAGCACTTGCTTCAAGATTTTCTCTTCATGCTTGAAAGTGGGTTTTTAAATAAACAATAAAGTCATTGAAGCTAATGCCTTGGTTCCATGCTCCTTTATTTACATAAACTGAATATTGTTCATCATCCAATGAAGTAATTACTTCACCTGCCTTATATTGATTTAGTGTTTGCAATCCATTGTCCATCCCGTTCACTTTGTTTTCTACAAGGCTGCCAATAGTGGTTACAAATTTTGCGTTGCCTATGAAATACTCTTTAGTAACCGTTGTATCATGTTGTTCTCTTGCTAATACACATAAGGCGTACCGTTGTTTCTGGTCTCTTGCTGTTCTGCCTTGCAACCCCGACATCTGTACGTTTTCTTTGAATACAACAGTGCTCTTTATTTCAAGCAGGTATGGATCGTTATTGGGGAAGTGTATTTCAAAATCAAAGCCCCTATCCGGATTTTCTAAATTATACGCCTCAATGTCTGCCATAGCTTCCTTAAAGGCATTTTCCGCCGCATCGCCTACATTCTTACGCCATTCTGCATTCTTCGCTTCCTCTTCAATTTCGGCAGCAGCCTGAAGTAATTTCTCTGTACCACCCGCCATTTGAGAAGCCTTTACTAATTCCTCAAGTTCGACAGCACTCATATTCAAGTTGGCAAGTGCCACTATTTCTTCAATTGGCTTGTTCAGTTTATGAATAGCCATTACCATCTTACTCACTTCAGGACCAAAAGCCTTTATGTAAAGCATTGGACGTTGACGGCTGAAATGCGGGAAGAGTAATTCACCTTCTTCTTCCTTAGTAGCAATCCAGTTGTTCAACTCATGGAATAATGGGTTTAAGACACCATCTGGTTCAACCTTTTTTTCTACATCATAAGCTATAAACAGGTTGTCAATTGAATTGGTAAGAATTTCAGAAGTCTTCCATGGCAAGTTTTCATTTTTGATTTCACAAGCCACGAGAAATGCTTTAGCATCTCCTTTATCAGTGTATGAAGTATAAAGGGTTTTGAACAAAAGATCAAATGGAGCTTTTTTATCCTCACGGTAAACACCTGTCTCCAGTTTCCTGAATAAACCATTTTGCATTGGGATAACAGAATGTTTACGGATTAGCTCTTCATAATCTTGGTTACGGAATAGTACTTCGATAAGATTGTTAAGCCATTCGTAAGCAGATGCCTCTTGGTCTTGAAAGTATGTGGCACAAAAGGTTTTGAAATCCTTCGCCTTTTCAATTAGCCAGCAAACGTACTTGATAGAAGCTAATTCGGCGGACCCAAAGATGAACTCCCCCATGTCAGTGTGTACCTCTCTGTCGCCAACCATGTCAGGAAGCAATTGCTTTGCCAACTGATGCCACCTTTCTCTTTCTTTAGCTGTACTCTCCGTAAACATGCTTACTAATTCAAATACAGCCCTATACTCATTCAGCTTGACATCTGAAGGAATGAGTTCACCAATAGTTTTATTAATGCTATTGAAAAATGCTTTTGTATCGAATAGGTCTATGCCTTCTCTATGTGTTATTCCATTATCTAATAACAGGCGTAACACTGGCTGATTTAAGCTAACACCAATGGATTTGATGTTAGGGTTTAAAGGTGGATCAACTCGCAGTTCCTGTTTCTTTTTAAGCCTTCCTTCTTGGTTAGGGTAGAGGTTTTTATTTTCGCCCAATGCTGATTTGTCAATCGTGTGTAAAAAGCCTATCAATTTGTTCAGCCATTTAACAGCTGTTTCATTTTCCTGCAACTTCAAAGGCTGTAAGCCACTCGGCTTGTTTAAATCATCTACCAGCTCCTCCGGCGTTGAAATAATGCTGTTTCCCCAGCTTGCTGTGTCTTGAGAAATGATGCGTTGCCAGTCTTCAAAACTGCTTTCATTCGGAAATTCTCCGTAGTAGTATTTTACAGCTATGGAGTAAAATAGTTTATTGGTAGCATCGTCAATGAAGTATTGAGGAAACCTTGCCTTATTAATAGCAATTGTTTGTCCTGAAGCTGTCTTCATTAATGGATGCGTAAGAAAAAAGATTCGTAAAGGCTTTTGGATATTTTCAGTGAACCATTCAGCAGCGGTATATTCTGTTTTTTCAATTGGCAAGCCACTCTCTGTTAATAAAAACAATCTTTCTACTGCACCTGCCTGTAAATTCTTGAAGAAGGTTATTGCTTCATCTCTGAACTTAACGAATGTGGCTCGGTTTTCATCAGCTGTTCTATCCGGTTTAGTTTCATTGTCTTTTAATGTTCTTACCCCATCTCTCGGTTCGGATGGCAGAAACTCATGAGATTGAACAAAAAATGGAATACGCCATTGTTCTGTACCAATTAAAGGAAATTCCCTGTAAAGTCTTGCCTGCTTGCCTATCGGATCAATGTACCATACATCGTGTTTCTTCTCAACAGGTACAGCAATGGTAATATTATTCTGTGCATTGTGAAGCAAGCCTTTTTCATCATCACTGTTAGCTGCATTGCCATCAGTTAGCTTTGAGAAATGTACTCCCGGATAGGCTTCTTTGCTTTTCCCAATAGAGTAAACGTTATTAGCACCTGTTCTTTCATCAATGATCGTTACTGAATTGATTGTTGGATTTATCAATAGCGTAAAGGGCAGGTTCTTCTTTAGTTCCTCTAAACTTTCCTCTGCTAACTGAAGAGTATCGGGTTCTAATGCATATTCATATTTCGTCAATGGTGGCGTATCAAAAACAACAGGTGTTGTTTCATAGAAAGAATTGATAATTCCAAAAACGGTATTTAGTTCTCTTTGCAACCCTTCTAATGTTTCTGGGGTTCTGTCTATGCAAATTGAAAACTCCCTAATACCAAGCTCATTTTCTAATAATCCTGATACATAGGCTTTGCGATTTAAAACATGTGTGGTAACGAAACCAGTACCAAATTTTCCTGTGTTGCCATCTTCGTTATCATAAGATTTTGTAGAGGTTCGGCGCACAATAGCTAAGAGGTTTTCTAAGGTGAAAGGCACTCCATCATGGGCAAAAGTGAGCCTATGTTGCGATAGTTGAAATGTAATGTTTATAGTTCGCTTTTCTTCCGTTTCATGTTTGGGGGCACAATCTTTAGCATTTTGAATAAGCTCCCATACCCATCGCCTTTTTCTCTCAACAGATATAGTAATTAACCGTTCTAAGTCCTGTAGAATTGCCCTGGCTTCACTCTCCCTTCTTTGCTTTTCTAATGCAAGATCAACGGCGCTTTTATTGGTGGTAAGAATTTCCATTAACACAGTTTTGAATATTAATATAGGATAAACAAGAATACGATCATCTGGGCAGGTAAAATATTGATATAATTTTCAGTTACCGCCTGCTTAAGTCTGGTACTTAATAAAATTAGAACGTATAAGCTAGTGACACAACAGAAGTTATTTTTCCTTCAGTTAACACAATTTATAATTCCAAAATCCCACAGATAAAAAACAACCTTTTTCGCTATTTTTATTAAAACTTTATTATGGCATCAGTTACCCTCACAATTAAAGATGAAAC
>JACMQM010000259.1 GCA_014376985.1 Cytophagaceae bacterium
TTCAAGTAATCCCGAGCGGGACGCTCTATGTACTTTAGGACACGAGCAAAGAGGCGCTGCGCCAGCATTAGATTCTATAACATCTCAAGCTCGAGTATAACTGTGATGAGGACATTCTGCTTTCTTTATTCAAGTAATTCCGAGCGGTAATTTTTATGTACTTTAGGAGGAAGAAAGATGCTGATGACAGTGGCTTGAAACTTTATTAAAGAGCATAAAAAAAGGCAGTGAGTAGATCACTGCCTTTTCTGTTTGATGATTAGTAATTGCAATTATGGTGTTGTAACGGTATTGCCAGCAAGAATAACTGCAGTTTGTGCCAAGGCACGACCATTCAGCGTTGCACCCGATTGAAGGGTAACACCTGTTTTAGAAAGGATGATTCCTTTGAACTTGGCTGACGTTCCAATGGTAACAGTGCCGGCTACTTGCCAGAAAATATTTTTTGCCTGTGCTCCTCCGATCAATGTGACATTTACCGATGAAGCAAGAGATAGATTTCCTGCCACTTGGAAGATCCATATATCATTAGGTCCGCCGGAAATGGTAAAGTTAGTAGGTGCCGTTACATTGTTCGTCCATTTATAAAGACCAGGAGTGAGTGTTTTTCCACCCAGGTTTCCGCTATTCAAAGCAAGGAAATCAGGATTAGATCTTCCTGCTGCATCATTGTATGCTGTGTTCATGTCGCCTACAGCAGTAGTCAAGTTGATAGGAGTAGGAGCAGCCATGTCAGCTGCAAATATTTTTCCTGTTATCTGACTTGAAGTGGCATAGCCTGTTGCATTGGTAAGCGAGAATCCCGTAATGTATGAAGTAGCCGCAGGACTCAAAGCAATGTCACCGGTGATGTTTGACGTCGGACCGTTGTTGATCGCTGTTTTGGCAAGGATGACATAATTACCAGCCGTTCCCAGATTTACTGTGGCAAGCGTAGAAGATGAGCTGCCTGTAGTAAAGCTGAATTGCGAATCGGAAAGCATTGCTTTTCCGGTATTGCTTTTCGCACCAGTTGTAACCTTAACTGTGTAAATAGCTCCTGCTGTAAACTGTGCTGCGGGCGTAAAGGTTGCTGTAGTGCCGGAGCTGCTTACGTTACCTGAAACAGTGCTTGTGCCTTGTTTCACAATAAGGGTAGATGTATTAAGTGTCATTGCATCCATTTCTTCACTGAATACAACACTAATGACTTTGTTTAGCGAAACGCCTGAAGCATTGTTGGACGGACTAGTAGCAATAACAACAGGTGTAGCATTTGAACCAGGAGAAGGATTATCTTCGGATTTCTTGCAACCTGCGAGAAGCATAATAGATAGCAGCGCTAACATGGCCGGAACTTTTATGAGTTTGGTAAATCCGTTGAATATCTGTGGCAGTTGTTTGAAAAACAGATTGATATATTCAAGCTTATTAACAGTAGGGGTAGTGTTAACTTTTTCGAGATTCATAATTTGAAATTTAGGTTTAATTAATAAAAGTGAAACAAGATGTATAATACATTACATGAACAGTTCTAAACTAGGCTTGATTATCATTTTGCAGCGCAGACAGACCATGTAGTAGATAATGTTATATATCGCATGATGCAGGCGTGAATGCAAAAAACAGTTACAAGGTTTTTATAGAAAGGTAGAATGCATGTTCATACACCTATGCAATAATTTGTCTTCTATTTCATTTTTCTTGATTTGATATCTGGTTATGCCTGATTTAGGTCTTGTTCGCACTATTGTTGTTGTCTTTTATTTTCCCATTCATCAAAGACGATCACTTGTTGCAGTTTTTATGGGGAATAATGGCCCTTAAGTGGGGATTATCCCAATTGCATTGTAAGCTCAGGTGAATGTTGTTTTTTGCCCCAGGGGTTTATAAATGATAGAAATTTAAGCTAGGGAATGGTATAAAAAATGGCAGTTATAACTAAACAAAGCCCGCGCAAATGCGCTAAGACATAGACACAAGTAAATGCTTGCGCCAACATTTTTTTCTAACGACTTACGTCTAAACTACTCCTCCAACACAAACGCCGAAAAAATACAAGTGATCGTTGCGCAAATAGCGATGATTCCCAGCAAGTCGAAGTTCACAATCAAATGATTTTCCGTATACAATAACCAGCCCGACAATACCGTTGCCACGCTGGATGCCATGAGTTGTATCGAGTTATTGATGGTCACGTACCGTCCTCTGTTTTCATGAGGCATTAGAGAATTTAAATAAGCCACTCCCGAAACATTTCTAGCGGTTGACATTCCAAAAAAGAAAGTCGTCACCAGCAAAATAATGATGCGGTTGTCGAAGGGAGAGAGGGTGAGCAATATAACAGGAACAATGGAAATGAAATTGATGATCAGAAAAGTATTTTGTCTTCCATATCGATCGATCAAAAATCCAATGAAGAGATTCACCAGTAAGGCAGCCAAGCCTCCACAGAAGAAAATAAACGATACGTCGGTGTTGGTGAATCTCAGGTTTGTCATCACAAAGGTGCTGAGGTAAGGAAGGATGGTAGCGCCGCCTGCAAAGGTGAGCATAGACATGAATAACACCGGCCAGATGAATTTAGGATTGTTTATAAAATGCCAGAGTTTTTTGCGTTCCTTCTTTTTTATCGGTGCACTAATGGATGGCATAAACAGTAAACAAAGCAGCAGTACCATAAGATTGATTAGTAACATGCCGGCAAAAGGGATTCTCCAGGTGTCATAGGTTTCTGCAATGAGCAAAGCAATTGGAATACCCAGTATCGCAGCCATGGCATTAGAGATCATAATGGCACTGGTGTTTCTTCCCAGTTTTGTCATAGGAAAAAGATCACCCAAATAAATCATTACCAAAGACGAAATCACACCTCCAAATGCACCGGTGAGAATACGTGATAACACAATCCATGTAAACGAATCTGATAAGACGAAAGATACATTACCGATCATGAATACCACCAAAGCAAAAATCAAGATGTGTTTTCTCGGATAAGTATCAATGAAAAAAGAAGATAGAAATCCCATGATTGCTGCGCTGATGGTATAGACGGCAATGAGTATGCCGTACTCCGCAGTGCCGATGTGAAGATTAGACATGATTTTAGGTCCTAAAGGTAAAATCAGAATATAATCAATGGCAAAAATAAATTGCAGCGAAGCCAGTATCGCAATTAATAATACACTTCTTTTTTTAGAGAAGTATAGGCGTTCAGATTCCTTGGTCGAGTCTTTCATTTGGATCGTGATAAAAATGTAAATTCATTACTCCGTTTTTTTGACTCCAATATAATTCACCGTAAAAGCATCTATAGACAACATAGCTTTGGTTGAATCTGTTTTGTCATATACATCATAAATTCCAAAATTTTCTAGTTGAGCCATAAAGGCACCGGTATCATCGGTCTGTATGGTCTGTACACGTTTGTTGATTCTGTTTTTAAAATAAAGGGTAGCATTGGATACCCCTGATGCTATAGAATCGGCAGAGCGAAGCATGCCTGGTATAGACTTAAGGGTAAGCGCATCGGACATATTAACCGTGATATAAGTAATACCTGAATTCTCTCTGGCATCTTCGTCTTTATTGAAAAGTGCATAACCATACAGATTCTCTTTCTTGAAATAAAGCAGTGCAGTGGTATCCGAATTGATCTGACATAAAAAAGAGCCGGATGAATCGGCTTGATAGGTCATGATACTATCAGAAGAGTAATCCAATAATTTAACTTCGCAATTGCGCAGCAGGGTAGACTGTTGTAGTAACTTAGCCTTCACATAACGCTGGTGTGTGCGTGAAATGGCGATGCTTTGTCTGACATGTGCTTGCTCTCTGTTGTATTCAATAAATTCCGCACTCTTCATGGCATAGCCACTCTTGTAAATTTTAATTGTATAATTTTTTCCAGGAATCAAGTCGCACTTGACATGGCCATTTTTATCACTGTTCAGTATGTATTGTACTTCTCCTGTTTCTAGTTCGGATACTTTGACGATGCATTTAGCCAGAGGCTTGTAATTGAGTTGATCACTGATGTCCAGGTCTAATGCTATTCTGTAGATTTTCACCGCAAAGATATCGTCGTTGCCTGTACGATTGCTGGAAAAGAAACCTGTCGGTTCAGTACCAGAAAGCACCAGCGAAAAGTCGTCAAAGGCACTGTTTACAGGATGTCCGAGATTCTTGAGATGGCTGCCCAAACTATCGGTATGGCAAGCATAAATGTCTAAGCCTCCCATACCTGTATGTCCGTTGGAAGAGAAGTACAATACACCTTCTTTAGATTGAAACGGATACATTTCATTACCACTGGTATTGATAGGTGCTCCAAGATTAACAGGTTTGCCCCATTGATTATCTGCAAAGCTGACACGGTATATGTCAGTTCCTCCAAGACCTTCGGGTGCATTGGATACAAAATATAATGTACTGCGTTGTTCATCAAAGACGGGATGTCCATATGAATACTGAGGATCTGCAAAAGGCAGGGCTACAGGCTTACTCCACTCTTTATTTGCTGCGTTGTATTCGGAGTAAAACAATGTTAGTTTGCCATTTTCAAACAAAGCATTGGTATTGGAACAGTAAATGGCTTTGTTGTCATTGGCCCAGAAAGTTACCGGTCCGTCATGTTTGGAGGAATGATGAAGGGCCTTGAATTTTATAATCTGTTGATCTGCTGCTGTGCTTGAGAAGAGATGAGACAGTGATTGGTCGTTGGTTGCTTCTACATGTTTGATGATACCATCGCTTGGTCTGGAGGAGCAAAATACAATTTCATTTTTGTAGTATACCGGCGCATAATCGGAAAAACTGGAATTGACAAAATAGGGTAGTATGCTGTATTGCAAAGAGTCTTTATAAAATGAAGGATACTGAGAAGTTTCTTTGAGCAATTGCGCAGCTCTTTCATCTGCCGGATTTTGTGCCAGGTAATCTTTTACTTGTTCATTGGCTTCTGAAATCTTGCCATTCATAATCAGCACTTCTGCAAAATCCAGTTGACAGTAGGCGGGTAGGGCATTGTTGGAAAAAGCTTTTCTGTACCAACTTTCCGATTCAGTTGTTCTGTATAATTGTTTTAAAGAATTAGCCAGCGCAATCCTGGCTTTCATCGGTTCATTCTTATGTGCTAAATACGTGCTGTAGAGTTTTACCGCTTCTTCGTAATTTTTTTTCTTGTAGAAATGATTGGCCTTTCTCAAATCACTTTTTCCTATAAACGCAACCGTATAGTTTTGTGCCTGCACATTGCCGCCTAACAAGGCAAACATGCCCAATAGAAAAAAATAAGTTCCGAATCGGATCAATCTCATGAGAATTAACGCATAGGTAAGTAAACAGTAAACGTAGACCCTTTTCCGGCTTTGCTTTGTAGGGTGATGGTGCCACCCAGTTTAATGATGTTTTGCTTGACAATGTATAAACCTAAACCTGTGCCATTGGAGTCGCTTGAATTCCTGAAAAAAGAAGCGAAGACTTTCTCATGAAATTGTTCATCTATCCCCACACCATTGTCCTTGAATGAAATTTCAAAGCGATCATTTGCAAGTTGTGTTGAAATATGTAAAGTCTGTTGAGCTTTCCTTTTGTCTGAATATTTAATAGCGTTCTCTATAAGGTTTTGCACAATAGAATGGAACAGCGTGTCGTCTGTAAGTATTTCCAGGTGAGGAGCAAGCTCTTTGGTAATCACCATCTTCTCAAATCCTTCTATGTTTTTTAGTTCTCTTAGAGTTTCTTCGACAACATTATTGGTGTTGACCGGGAAAATAGTTAATTCTGATCTTGAATCCTTTGCCAGTAATAACATTTCTGTAACTAAATTGTCCAGTTTTACAGAACTTGTATTGATCAGTTTAAATAGTTCCAAGGCCTCTTTATCTTCCACGCTAATGGCTGCCAAGGCACTCAGTGCAGTAATGGATTTTAATGGGCCTTTAATATCATGCGAAGCACGGTAGGCAAAAATATCGAGTTGCTGATTTTGTTCTTCTACCAGTTTTTTCTGTTCACTCAATTCCTGATTAGACAAGAGTAAACTGCTCCGTTGTTTTCTCATTTTACGCGCGATGCTATAAAAAGAGACTGCCAGCAATAACAAGAAGAGTGTGATGATGCTAAACACTGTAAACGAACGAGTATTTCTTTTTTCCGCGACTACTCTTTTCTCTTGTTCTATTTTTAGTTTATTGGCTGTGATGGCATTGATGGAGTCTTTTTCCAGCAACATCATTTTCAATCGGTCGATGAGAACTTTGGTTTGCTCCTCTGCTTTGCGAAAAGCTATTCCATTCTGTTCAAACTCATATTCTAGTTTTTTGAGGTACGCTTTGAGTTGCGTACGTTCTGCCATACTTAGATTTTTTTCTGTATCTAATCGCTGTGTAATAATAGAAATTTCATCTTTAATGTGTTCGTTGTTCAATACCAGGCGTTCTCTTTCCAGGTAGATTTCATGGGTTATTTGTTCAAATTCACCTTTGTACTGTTCATAAGTATTGGATGCTCTGAGAGAATCAGCAGATAAGCTTTGTGATGTCATCACAGAGGGTATTGTAGCAGTGTTCAATGCATGAGCTGTCTTTTGTTCTTTTGAATTATTTGAAACAGAAGAATTTTCATGGAAAGATTTAAGCTCTTTTCCTTGAGTGGTTAAAGGACCAGTATTTTTATGCTTGACTTTTACTAATAATTCTTTGTGGTCCTTATAATAACTGAATTTAATGATTTCATAGTCTTTGGAATCTGTCCATACCTCAAAAGGCATTTCCAATTCTTCTTTAACTTTTAATAAATGAATTCCTTTCGCATCAGAATAGAAGGCAGGATAAGAATGAACAAAAAGCTTAAGTCCCTTGAGAGGTTTATCCAATTCGTCTTTTACTTTTACAGTAATGGTATCGGAAGGCGCAGCGCAAGCTAAAAAAGAATACAAGCAACAATACAATGCCAAAAAAAGAGTCTTCATAAATGCCTGGCGGTTATCTTTAAATTAGGTCGCTGTTGTCTATATAGGTATTATTTACGAAAAAAAACGTAAAATGGCTGATTCAAAGACAAAGTTTAGTCATTTTTTTTTGAACGATAGCTTATTGATGCCTGATAATGATTTTCTCATACACGGGTGATGCGCCTGCGGAATTCATAAGCTCAATGATATAATTCCCAGAGGATAGACTACTCAGGTCTATTCGGGTCGTTGCTTGAGGCAATTCTGCTGTGTATACATTCACTCCCAAAACGGATGTGATTTCAATGCGGTAACTATTAGTATTAAACAATTCATTGTTAATAACGATGTCGATGTAACGATCCGCTGGATTAGGACCTACTTTGATCAGGTTATTGGTGTTGGTGAAAGACGTCCTGTCTAGATACACAATCTTAGAGGCCTTCGATTTTCCATCGTAATCGTATTGCACAACCCTATAATAGGCGAAGGTGAGAGTGTTGATCTTGTCATCCAAGAACTCATAGTTATGTAAGGTATTGGAATTATTGGCACCTTTTACCGTACCAATAGAGTCCCATTCATTTCCATGGATCAATCGCTCTACGACAAAGTGACTGTTGTTAATTTCTGTTGCTGTTTGCCAGGTAATTTTATTTTCATCCGTTTCAGCGAAAGCTTTGATGCCAATGAATTCTACGGGCAGTGGATCAAATGCCGTTCCTACTGTGAAAAGATCGCCATTGCTTAAGTCTGTTGTGAAGTAAACCGTTTTTGTTCCTGCATTGTAGGAGTCCGGTGCTTGTGGAGTGACGTCGTTGTCCGCAAAGCCGTCGTTGTCTCTATCTACCAGTAAACGAAGAGCAGAACCAGATAGGGCCGTAGGAATGGCACTAAGGTCTACTGCTAATACTACATTTCCAACCGTTCCTGTTTCCTGCACTTTCCATACTCTTCTCAATCGATTGATTATGATTGCTCCATCTACATCCGCTGTACCAAAAGCCCTTACGCTGTCATTGTTTCCAATAATAAAAAATTCTTTGTCATTATTGAAATCATTTGGAGCAGCTTGTGTTCCTCCATTATCTACCAACGCAATGTCTGTCATGTTATCCGTATTAACCGATATCGATCTTCTTTGATTGAGTTGCGAACGGTCGTCGCGGCCTATCGCCACAATATCATTTTGATGTGTCGCAGATGCATTCCAAATCACAGCAGCGGATGAGTTGAGGTATGATATAGGCGTTGTATTACAGCCTAATGTAATACCGAACTTAATAGCCAAGTATGAATTGACTTTGTTGAGGTTGACTCCTGTTAAAGTGTTATTGAAAACAATCACTTCACCCATGGTTCCAATGTATTGCATACTGTTGTACACATTGAATCCATTGATGGTATTGCCTCCGATACCTGTACCTTTGAAGCTAACACCAAAAGCATCTGAGGCATCCAAAGCATAGGAGTCTCCGGCAGAAGTAGCGGTGACATCTGTAAAACCGTCTACTTGAATAGATACTGTTGATGGGTTCGTAACGATACCACTTCTTGTTCGGGAAGCAGATGCAAGGTGAATCACATTATCATTGTATGTTGTATTGGAATAAACATCCCATGGTTCTCCATCTTTTATTTTCAATCCTATTTTCCCATTCGGTATGCCGAATCCATAATCTCTTCCCGTAAAATAAGATTCTGTTGTCACGAAATTCGGACTGGCCCAGAAGTCTGTAGTCCCTGCAGACTGTGTAGTTTGAAACACAACCATGGATGTACTATTGTTGGTTGTTGGTCTCATGTTGATCGCATTGTTTTGAGAAATCAGCGCAGCTGAATTGCTAAATTCAACACTGTGATTAAAGTTCATTGTTTGTGTTCTAAACCTTGGCCAACCTGCTGTAGATCCTATTATTCTATTGAAGTCAAAATTACTGGAGCCTGCATTATACCAGGAATTCAATTGCGCGTTATTGGTTTGAGTACTGGTCATTTCAGAAGCCCGTAACCAGATTTGAAGACCTGAAGAAATACCACCGGGAGCGGGCACTAGTGTAGCAAGCGTAAATATTTCACCGTTGTTAAAATCAACATTGTTAAACGTGACAATGTTACCGGCATAGCTGGAAGGCGTAATTCGTTTAACGGTTCCAGTTGTAAAATCTCCATCTTTATCGAGGTCGATCAATAACCTGAAATCATAATAGGTAGTTCCTGTTACGGTGATGGATGAAAGGTCAAAGGCGAGCGCTACATCGCCTACTGTACCTGTTTCTACTACATTCCATTGACGAGCCAATCGTTTAAGGATAGAAACGGGACACTCTACCGTGGTTTCTAACAGACCTCCACCCAGCGTGGTGTAGGGTTGTCCTCCATTGTCATTACCCCATAATTCAAATTCAAGAGTATTGTCAAATTTATTCGGAGTACTGAATGAACCTCCAGCATCTACCAATGCCATAGTAATGATGTCGTCACTGTTTGCCGATTTTGATTTTAATTGAGAGAGCCCTGAAGCATCATCTCTTCCAATGCCTGCAATATCATTTTGATCCGTGCTGTTTTGAGGCCATATGACAGTACCATTTGACGCATAATAATCTATACCCGAAGAATTATTGCCAAGTGTGATGCCGTATTTTACAGCCAGGTAACTTTGTACTTTTTGATGCTCCAGGGCACTGAGTGTCGTGCCGTAAAAGATGACTTCTGATATCAGAGAGTTGCTGTGGAATCCGGAGAAGTTGTCTCCGCCAATGGTAAGTGTACCGCTCAAGCCTACGTTGTTAGAGCCTCCTGTGTTTGTGTTTACAATCAGACCATCCTGCAACAAATTGTCGGTTGTATTAGTCGTTGCAGCGGTGGAGATGTTCCATGATCCAGTGGTGCCTCCTATTTTTTGTTGTGGAATACTCGGATGGTCAACGCGTATTTGCGTAGCGACAGGATAGGGATAACCTTCAAATCCAAAACGATCATTGGGAAAAGATTCTTCCCATTTCAACAATACACCGCTGTAACCGGTGTTTAATTTGGATACAATAAATACCGTATTGTCACTGGCAGATAGAATATCTGTCCCCAACACACTCGGATTGTTCAAATAATCATTGCCACCAAAAACAACTGCAGGGTTAAAATTAGCGGTTGTATTATTGAATAGAGGGGCGTTGAATACGTTGTTGAAATTGGCATTGCCTACTTCTGTATTCCATTGCGTTACCGTGCTGCCACTTTTTACCAAGTTACCGTCTGCTTTATACCATGCATTCAATGTGTTTTTAATACCTCCAGGTGCAGAAGCATAGCACAAAGAAAAACTTCCTGTCATGGTGGTGGTGGTTGTTCCTGTATTTCTTTGTACTTGAATATAATAAACGGCAAGCGGAGTCGTGGAAAAAGTAATGGAGGCATTACTACCTGCAACAGCATTATTACAAGCTATGGGCACCAATGATCCGCATGATCCAGAGTATAGAGCAGCAGTGTGCGTATAATCTCCTGTGAGTGTAAAAGTGTAGTTGGTCGTTTGTGCTGTAAATTTATACCATCCATCATCTGTGGTCGTGCCGCAAGAAGGAGTAAGCCCATCGTAAACATATGACCCTGGTAAATTATAAGTAGAAAAATTGCAGTTTAAAGTTGGCGTTAAGGTAATGGCTGATGCACAAAGATCAGCCGGATCTTGTGCATAAATGCTTGTCGTTGTTATAAATAAAAGAAATAAAAGTAATACTTTTTTATGCATTGTGAGTCGTGAAAAAGGAGGTCTTGAGCCCCTTAATCTTGTACGGATGGCAGGCTAAGTTGTTTGTGATTTTTCCACTAATTATAAAAAAGTGAATGATGGGAAATGCTAAATTTCTACTATTGGTGTTTGATGATGATTTTCTCGTAAACAGGAGCTGTTCCTGCTGAATTGAGCAGTTCAATAATATAATTACCTGCCGCCAAATTCTCCAGGTCGATACGACTGTTTGACTCCTTTAGGTCGCTGTCAAATACATTGGTCCCTAACATGGAATATACCCTTAATTGGTAGGTATTTGTTGAGAACAATTCATTGTTGATATTGATATCAATAACACCACTGGAAGGATTTGGACCTATTTTGATCAGTGTACTGGTATTGTTAAAGGCCGTTCTGTCTAAATAAACAATTTTTGATGCGTCTGATTTTCCATCATAATCATACTGTACAATTCTGTAATAAACAAATGTCTGGTTGCTGAGGTTGGCATCAAAGAATTCATAGTGATGGATGGTATTGGAAGTGTTGGCTCCCGGTACAGTTCCTATGGAATCCCATTGCTCTCCTTGCACCCGCCGTTGTACAACAAATCTGCTGTTATTGAGTTCAGTTGCGGTGATCCAGGTGATTCTATTTCTATCTGTTTCTGCATTCGCCTGAATACTGATAAACTCTACCGGTAATGCATTTGCCGCCGTACCAATGGTGAATAAATCACCGTTAGCCATGTCCGTAGTAAAGTAAGCAGTTTGGGTTCCTGCATTGTAGTAGTCTGCTGCTTGCGGTGTTATGTCGTTGTCTGCAAAACCATCGTTGTCTCTGTCTATCAATAGTCTTAGGTCAGCGCCTATGATAGCCGCAGGCACAGCACTGAGATTCACTGCTACCACCACATTTCCTACTGTACCAGTTTCCTGTACTTTCCATACTCTGTTTAGTCTGTTTAAGATGGTTGCACCGTCTACGTCGGTTGCACTAAAAACTTTTGCTCCATCATTGTTTCCAATAATGAAAAACGATCTGTCGTTATTGAAGGCATTGGGAGCGGCTTGAGAACCTCCATTATCTACCAAGGCAATGTCAGTCATGTTATCTTGTTCAATAGATACAGATCTGCGTTGATCAAGCTCTGAGCGATCGTCACGACCGATGGCTGCGATGTCATTCTGGTAAGTCGTAGACGCATTCCAGATAGCAACTCCCAGAGAATGACTATAAGTAATAGGTGCACTTGTATTACCGAGCGTAAGGCCATATTTAATGGCAAGGTATGTATTCACTTTATTAAGATTGACGGTACTCAGGTTATTGTTGAATACGATGACTTCAGACATCTGACCAGTATACTGCATGAAAGAATAAACATCGGAACCGGATATTGATGTTCCTCCTATACCAGTACCTCTGTAAGAAGGAAGAATCGCAGCTGATGCATCCAATGGGTAAGAATCGCCGTATGCTCCGGAGATTTCTGTTGTTCCATCTAATTGTAACGTCACCGTAGAAGCGTTGGCAACCGGAGTATTGCGCACGCGCATAGCCATGGCAAGATGGGGTACATTATCGTTGCAGCTTGATATTGAATTCGCATCCCAGGTTTCTCCGTCGTTAATTTTTATACCAAGTCTGCCATTGTTCAATCCAAAACCATAATCACGTCCGGTATAATATGATTCCGTGGTCACGAAATTCGGACAAGACCAGAAGTTTGTGTTGCTGGTGTTTTGTGTTGTTTTGAAAACAACCATAGAGGTACTGCTATTTGTTGTTGGTCTCATGTTAACCAAACTGTTTTCGGAGATCATGGCACCTAAACTTCCAAACTCAATGCTGTGATTGAAGTTTACAGTATTTGTTCTAAATCTTGGCCAGCCCGTATTAGAACCAACAATTCTGCTAAAATCGAAATTGCTAGAACCGACATTATACCACGTGTTCAATTGGGCATTGTTGGTCTGAGTGCTGGTTAACGAAGAAGCTCTCAACCAAATTTGCAACCCTGAAGAAACTCCGCCTGGAGACGGAACCAGCGTGGCCAATGTAAATATTTCTCCATGATTGAAGTCTACATTGTTAAAGGTTACCAAACCTCCGACATAAGCAGAAGGCGTGATTCGTTTTACAGTACCGGTTCTGAAATCTCCATCTCCATCTAAATCGATCAGTAATCTTAAATCATAAAAGGTAGTTCCTGAAATAGGAATGGTTGATACATCCATCGTCAAAGCTACATCTCCGACACTGCCGGTTTCATATACCTTCCATTGACGCGCAAGTCTTCTCAGAATAGCGGAAGGACACTCTGCTGTTGATTCGATCAATCCTCCGCCCAGTACATTGGAAGGTTGCGAACCGTTGTCGTTTCCCCACAACATGAATTCATTGTCGTTGTCAAATGTGTTAGGAGTAATGAATGTACCAGCATTGTCTACCAGAGCCATTGTAATGATATCGTCTGTAGACGATGATTTAGCTTTCAATTGCAAGAGCCCTGAGGCATCATCTCTCGCAAGTCCTGCAATGTCATTTTGATCGCTGGTTGTTTGTCCCCAGATCAGGGTACCATTAGAAGAATAATAATCCAAAGCATTAGCGTTAGTACCTAATGTGATACCATATTTCACGCCGAGATAACTGTGTACTTTACGCAGTTCCGTTGCAGTGAGTGTTCCTCCGTAAAACACCGCTTCTGTAATTTCTGAATTACTGTGAAAGCCTGACAAAGCATCTCCTCCAATGGTAAAGTTGGCGGTAAGTGAAGTGTTGTTTGTTCCACCTGGACCTGTAGTGCCCACCAAACCATTGATGATGAAATTATCTGTTGTATTGGAAGTCGCAGCTGTTGCAATGCTCCATTGATTCATATTGCCTGCCGTTTTTGTTTGAAAATGACTAGGATGGTCAAATCGCAATGCGGTAGAAGTTGGATAAGGCGTAGTTTCAAAATCAAAGCGATTGGTAGATTGATTTTCGTCCCACTTCATTAGTACTCCCCCAGCATTGACTTTAGTAACAAGGAAAACCGTATTGTTAGAAGGTGCAATGATCTCACTTCCTAAGGTGGATGGGTTATTTAAGTAAGCGTTTCCTGGAAAAATTACAGAAGGATTGAAGTTAACAGAAGCAGCGCTCAGAGTAGGAGTGTTGAATACATTCGTAAAATTAACCGTTCCTACTTCTGTATTCCAGCGTGTCACATTACTGCCTGTCTTTACAATGTTACCGTCAGCTTTGTACCAACCTTTAATGTTGGATTTGATTCCACCCGGCGCAGACGTGTAGCAAAATGAAAAGTTACCAGTCATTGTGGATGTAGTAGTGCCGTTGTTTCTTTGTACCTGTATAAAGTAAGTCACGTTTGGAGTAACGGTAAACTGCAGCGTGGCATTATTGCCGGCAGTTGCATTGGTACAAGCAATAGGTGTGAGTGTGCCGCAGGCACCAGAATAAACAGCTACGGCATGATTAAAGTCTCCACCTAAAATGAATGTGTAATTGGATGTTTGCGCGGTAAAGGAATACCAACCATCATCTTTTGTAGAGCCACAGGCGGAATTTACTCCATCGTATACATAAGCGCCTGGTAAGGTGTAACCTGTAGAAGTAAAAGTTAAGGAAGGCGTAATCGCAACAGCAGAAGCGCAAACATCACTTGGATTTTGCGCTATGCATACAAGATTTGTGCCTATTAAAACCAGAGACAACAAAAAAGCATTGTTGTTTTTTAGCTTAAAAATTACACCAAAATATGTGGTACATAAAAATGCTAGCATGAATGATTCATTTATATGCTTGTACGCTTTTGTTCTTCAAACCGTTGGAATTTATTATATATCCTTAATTTATATATAATTATTTATATTTTAAATAAACTGAGTGCTATTTGGTGTGTTTATTACTGGTTTGAACGAAATTATAATTCTATAATTTGTATTAAAAATGTATTTTAAAGTACATTAATGGAAAGTTTAGAATAGATGACCCACAGGATTAAAGTATAGTGCTTAGTAGGCATTAAAAAATTCAAATCAGGGGATTGTCTTTAAAAAAAACGTGGATTGACAATATTCTTTTTATAATATTTAAACAAGTACGACAAGACAATTTCATGCGCCCCATTTTTTGTGATGGATGAGTTGCCAATGCTTTGGTCATAAGAATAACCGAAACTAAGTTGGCGGTTGAGATTGAAGCGAATGGAATAATTGATTGAGACCTGATGCCTGTAGGATACACCTAACCATACCACTTCATCTAATAAGGCATGAAAATTAAGATCTACCAAAAGAGGAGAACGATTGTAATAATGTAAAAGAAGTCCTGGTTTTAATTTTAGTTTTGGAGAAACAGTAAATACTTTTCCTGTTGTTGCAAACAGATGTCTGTAAGAACGCATATCATCTTGTGAACCCAGTCCGTATAAAAAGCCGGTAAGGTTCTGAGCAGAGAGTCCTGCAAAGAAAGTATTGGTATAGTAATAAGCGCCTGCTGAAACGGTAGGTTGAAACAAGTTCTGGTTGTCGCCAGGAATAGCAGGATCATTGGGATTCTGGTGTGTCAGATTGCTGTAACGAATCGAATAATTTGTAACGCCTATGCCTAGGCCTAGAGACAATTTCTTTTCTTCTGACAAATCAACTCGGTAAGCGTAAATACCCTGAATAGTAAGTTCATTGTAGATCGATGTTTTGGATTGATACAACAATCCTCCAAAAGAAGCTTTATGCTTGTTCACCGGAGAGTGAACAGAGAAGGTAGAAGCGAAAGGAGAGCCGTCTACACCGAGCCACTGTTTACGTATAATGGAAGATGCACTTAATGCATTATTTGATCCTGCATAGGCTGGGTTGATGACGAGTCCATTGAATAAATATTGGGTGTATACACTGTTGTTTTGAGCACTAGCAAAGTCGACGCTGTACAGCTGAAAAAACAATAAAAATATGTAGAGTCTGTTTTTCAATTGATTTAACGTTTGATGATCACATAACCTGTCATCGTAGGTTTGTCCGGAATTTGTATAGAATAATAATAAGTACCATCAGGTAAACTTTGCCCTCCTGAATTCCCTTGCCATACCACTTCCTCATTATTGTAGCGTTCTGCCTGGTAGATCGGTACTCCCATAAAATTAACAATGGATACTTTGTTTTCCGGATAGCGTTCAATCCCATTTATTTTCCATGCGTCATTGATGCCATCCCCGTTGGGCGAAAAGGAATTGAAAATGATAAATTCCTGTACCCTCAATATTTTTATGGTATCAGAATACACCAATGGACATGCTCCTGATTTGATTTGAGCCCTATAGTATAAGTCGGATGTGGAAGATCCGGAATAACTGATTTGTGTCGCATTGGAAGTAATGTTTGTAGGCGTTGTAGAAAAATTATCTTCTGATACTTCCCAATGTCTAATTTTACCTACCTCTCCGTTAATTTGAATCGTGCCAGATTGAATGTCAATTTCAGACACAGTCAGTTTTCCGGCTACTGTTTGCGCATCAATGTTCACATGAAGAATATTGCTATAAGCTATATTACCGCAGCCGTCTGTGATTTGAAGGCGATAGCAGGTAGAGTCTGAGATGGTTGATGGATCATAAGTGTCGCTTGTCGCACCGCTTACGTCTCCCCATACATTGTTGCACAAAGGAGAATATTGCCATTGGTAAGCATATCCTGTACAGCCTCCTCGTTTGTTATTGACTACTAAAACAGGAGGAAAGGCAGTGTCTTTTGAAAAGAAAATCAGCGGGTTGTTTCCTGATGTCGTATCATTGAGCATAAGTGAAATTCTTTTATTACCTGCATTGCGCTGAGCTAAGATATAAGCACTGATGTCAAATTTATACCACTGTTCATTGATGTCATAGATGACAGAAGAGGCAATAGGAGGAGAGGAAGCGACTGGTTTATTGGACCAGGTAATAAAACTTTCATTCCATAGAGTATCCGCCACGGAAGATACAAACAAAAGCTTGTTAGGATAATTAATCCTGTCGTAGCTACGCAGGTACAAATAAACATTGTTGAATGATGATGTTCTTATTGATGACACATCGAAACTCAGGTAAATACTCATTAAGCTATCCGGAGCACCTGTATTGGTAATCAATTCTCCGGGAGCAATTACTGGAGTATTACTGCCACTTCTTACATAACTATTACGATCTGCTATAATGGTCAGGCTATCTTTTAAAGCAGCAGGATCTCCGCTGACACAATACGCTTGGTTGTAATTGATATTGCCTGCATATAGATCGGTTGGCGTGCCAATAGCCGTAAAAACTACATTGGCGGAAGAAGCATCCTGACGATCGAGCCATTTGTATTCGATCAGCGAACTACCATCGAGCAAACCGGTCCATACGCGGTTATAACTCTGACCAAATCCCACTCTGGTCATGATGATACTGCCGTTGATGGTTAAGGTGAAATCGTCGTTGTGATCGAGGATATCGATGGTGTAAATTCCTGGAGGAAATCCTTGTCTTTTGTAACTGATGGAATGATTATCAAAATTCACTGGGCATCCTGTATAGCCACTCGCAGAACTGGGATTGGAGAAGCTTCCCCATCTGGCAGCGGTATTGATATTGATCAAATTATGAATATAAAATCCTTTGTAATCAGTCCAATTGATGTCATTAAAGCAATAGACATTCCATTTATTACTGCCATATACCGTTGGGTTTCCTGAATCAGGCAGGATGATGGCTTGTACAGGTACTCTCGTACTTTCACAATTATTTCCCGAATCAAACGAGGTCACATAATAAGTGGTAGTTGTGTTAATTAAAGGAGTAGTGAAGAAGTCTCCCTGATAAATGGGAAGACCGCCTGTTGGCACATCATACCAATTGTAAGTATCAGGAGAATCAATAGCGCTTAATGTGAAAGATTTAGGAGTACAGGACGCATCTCCGAAAACAAGAGGATCCGGAGGGGGACATTGGGAAAAAACAGGTGTGTTTCCCATTATCAAAAACAAAAAACAAATAGCAGCTATTGGGTAACGAAAAGGCATAGCGTCTTTTTAGGCATTCTCCAGCAATCTAACGTTTATATTCCTTAAAATCAGAGTTTTTGCCTTCGCTTTTCTTCCCTGATCTTATATTTTACATTTTTTACAAACCCCTGTAGCTGTAATATGAAGGGAATGCACTTCATAATTCTTTGGATAATCTATCGTAGGTATATTTACGTTTTCCAGGCAAAAGGTTTGGTTACAGTTCGTACAATTAAAATGTAAGTGCTGATCCTGATGATGCTGATGGTCACAATGTGCATGGCAAAGGGCAAATTTCGCTTCTCCGCTGGACGGAACCTGATGAATAATTCCTGCTTCTTCAAAAGTATTCAATGTTCTATAGATCGTTACCCGGTCATAGGCATTGCCCAATTGTTTTTCCAAGCGACTGTGTGCAA
>JACMQM010000260.1 GCA_014376985.1 Cytophagaceae bacterium
AGATTGAAAGCTTCCAGCGGAGAATTCAACGATGAAACAGTCATTCGATTTAAAGAAGATGCTACCTTGGATTTTGACAGCCAATTGGATGCTTATAAATTAATGAATGAAGGTTCTTCTCCTTCTCTTTTCTCTTATTCTGCTAACGTTAATTATTCGGTCAATAGTTTGCCAAGTAGCCTTGTCGAAAAAACAATACCACTAACATTGGTAACCGCTTTCACTGGTAAATATAGCTTCACGGCAGACTTCTCTGAATTTGCAGGAGAACAAGTAATTTGGTTGGAAGACAGAGTACAGGGAACGATGCAAAACTTAAGAGAAAATAATGTATACAGTGTCTCATTAGATAAGGGATCAATAGAAGGAAGATTCTTTATCAAATACAGAAACCAAAAGCTTGAAACCATTACGAGCAATGCCGGACAATCTGCAAATAACGCTATTGAAATCGCATCTTATCTTCAAACAGTTTCTATTCTCTGCCCGTCTGACATCCAAAAAGCAAACGTCATCGTCATGGATGCTTTAGGTAAGAAAGTATACCAACAAGAGCAGGCAGAGCTATCATCCGGTAAACTGGAATTTACACTTCCGGTAGCTACTGGAATCTATATTGTAAAAGTTCAGACCAACTCCTTATCAAAAAATCAACAGGTTTTTCTGCAAAAATAACATATTATTATAATTGAAATTTTCAACTCCCGTCCCTAAAAAGATGGGAGTTTTTATATGTGGCGATATATGCATTTTGACACCTCTGTTAAAAATCATGAATAAAAAAAATCATGCGATTGAAACCAAGCGATTGGATCTCACAAATTATGCTGATAATTCTGGTTTAATAAAGAACATTTAAACGAAATCAAAATGGAAACCAATCGGTATTTAACTACAAATAATTTAAGAAATACAAAACCCTTCCAGCTATCCTAAACATTTTCAAACTTAAAAAAAGAGGGGAAATAAAAGTGAAGGTGTTGTCTCCTTCTTTTCTTTAGAGATATGGTATCACTACACATTCAATTCTATCATTTCCCGCTGTATTTCATTGTATGAGTATAAAAGACATACCAGCTCAATCCTTACAAGAAATGAAAATGACGAACAAGTATATATTGAGGACGAAACCTCAATTGTTTCACACAAATTTTTATAGTCATTACTATATCATCCAAATACGTCTCAAAACTTACCTATTAAGCATTATTTACACCTTTTAAGCTTTGTAAACCCAAATACAATGTTGATCGACAAATAATAAAAACTCATAGAATATAAAATCCGTCCCCCCATGGATGCCGTAAATTAGTCTAAACAGACTCAAAGATGAAAACACAGTTCCATTTTACGACTCGCTTATTCCATTCAGTAAATACAAAGGTTAAAGCTACCGCTGCAATTTTACTGATCTTCGTAAGTCATCTTTCTTTTTCACAAAGCAATACCCTCAGCGCAGGATTATGGAACACCGGCTCTAATTGGTCTGCTGGGGTACCGACAGGATCTACCAATGCGAATGTGAATCATATTATGACCATCAATACCAATATATCAGTTTCAAGCGGTGATTTTATTATCAATAAGTCTGTTACGGATCTTGCGGGCGGTACTGCCTACAACTTATCGGTCTCCGGAACTGGAGGTGATCAAGGCAATTTCGATGTCTATGCGACTTCTTTATTTGAAGGTACTTGTTCCGTAAATAGCAATGGTACATTAACTGTTAGAAATGGTGATACCTTAACCGTTGGACCTTCTGTATTCGCTAACAATAGTACCGTTGTAGTTGAAGCAGGCGGCACTTTAATCATTAATGGAGATCTTACAAACAATAATAACAGTACAGGTATTAGCATCAACGGCACATTGATCATAAACGGAAACTTCAGCGGCGGAAATGGATCTGCTGTGACCGGAACGGGAACGATGTTAACAAACGGCTCACTTGTAACGACGGGCTCAGGATCTGTTTTCGGTTCTACAGGAGATTGTAATACGGGTCCATGTTCTGGAAATAATCTTTGCGTAACCAATACTATTAATGCGCCTCAAACCATTTGTGCGGGTCTCGCTCCGACAGGTCTTACAGGAAATACATTGATTGGGTATATCTATAAGTGGCAACTCAGCACCAGTTCTTCTTCAACAGGGTTTAGCGACATTACTGGAGCAATTACTCAAAACTATGCCCCCCCTATACTTTATACTACCACTTGGTATAGAAGAATAGCGACTACTGTCGGTTGTACGGCAGCAAGTACGGCAGTAATGATAACAGTAAATCCAAGCCAATGGATTGGGGGAACAAGTACAGACTGGAATATTCTTGCCAACTGGTGCGGCAACATTCCTAATTCATTGACGAATGTGCTCATTCCATCCGGCACAACTTTCTTACCTGTAATCACCGGCGCCATATCTATGAATGACTTGACCATTAGTCCTTCCGCTACGTTTACCAAAATGGCTACAGGCACAGTAAACGTTTACGGAAATTTTGTCAACAACGGAATTTACACAGACAATGGAATTTACACAGATGCAGGATCTGTTGTCTTTACAGGCGCGGCATTACAAAATATTTCAGGCATTACAACCTTCAATAACTTGACCATCAATAATGCACATGGAGTCAGCATCAGCAGCACGGTAAGAGTTAATGGAATTCTTACATTAACCTTAGGTAATTTAGCCACCAACGGCAACCTCAGCCAAAACTTGTCCAATGGTGCTATTGCCGGAACAGGTACAGGTACAACAACAGGCAATATACGATTCTTCAAAACCATTTGGGGAGACCGTTACCATTACCTCTCCTCTCCGCTTAGTGTAAATACAGTTGCGGATTGGAACGATAACGTAACCATGAAATTCGGTCCTTACTATAATCTTTACACTTACAATGAAACAGTACCGGATAGTAATGCAAAAGTAGGTTGGACGACTGTGACTTCGAATGCCACAGCCCTTCAAAGCATGAAAGGTTATGCCTTGTACTTCCCTAGATATACTTACACTAGTTTATTAGATGTGAGCGGAACATATACACATGGAGCGACTTATTTAAACAATACGCTTACTAATACGGTTTCAACTACTCCTGTCAGCAAACCTGCATCAGATGGCTGGAACTTAGTAGGAAATCCTTACCCTTCTACCATCGACTGGCTGGCGGCGTCAGGAT
>JACMQM010000261.1 GCA_014376985.1 Cytophagaceae bacterium
AGGTATTTTAATATCTTCGGTCCCAGACAGGATCCGCAAGGTCCTTATGCTGCGGTAATTCCTTTATTTTTTAAAGCTATTCAGGAAGGCACTGCGCCTCAGGTATTTGGTGACGGAGAGCAAAGTAGAGATTTTACTTATGTTACCAATGCTGTGCAGGCAAATGTATTGGGGCTATTCAAAGAGGCAACAAAAGCGGAAGCCAATGTTTATAATATAGCTTGTGGTTATCGTACTACCATTAATGAATTATGGAAAGCGATGATCCAATTGTCCGGTACAGGTTTATCACCGGTACACTTGCCTTTGAGGCAGGGAGATATTCCGCATAGTCTGGCCGATATATCAAAAGCTAAAACGGATCTTAATTTTACGCCTGATACTATTTTTCAGGAGGGGTTAAAAAAAACGTACGAATGGTTTGTAAACGAATACAAGTAAAAATGGAATTGTTTAAAAAACTTTTTTTTGTGACACTGGTCTATACGGTTTTAACCGGCTGTATCACTCATAAGAAGTTAAAGTATATGGCCGATCTTTCAGCTGATACGACTTCTCTTTCGGTGATTGATTCTTCTAATGCTTACAGACTTAAGCCTGGAGATGTATTGTATCTGAAAGTGGTGAGTTCTACAGATAGCAAAATGGAATTGTTCAATCAATCACTCTCCAATACTCAATCAGGTTTGAACAGCGGCCAGGCACAAGCCAATCTTTTTACAGGAAGTTTAATCGATCAATACGGAGACATTGAATTACCAATGGTCGGATTAATAAGGCTTTCAGGATTGACATTGAAGGAAGCAGAAAAGACGATCAATGTGAAGATGTCTGAATATCTGACCTATGTTACGGTCACTGTTAAATTAATGAGTTTCAGAATATCAATATTGGGTGAAGTGTTGAATCCAGGCATCAAGCAGATTGACCGCAATCACGCAACATTACTCGATGCAATTTCCTACGCTGGAGATTTAACGGAGTTGGCTAATAGAAAAAAAGTCAGGCTTATCAGAAAAGAGAACAATCGAAATAAAGTGTACACGATCGATATGTCATCGGTCAATATGCTGGCTTCAGAGTTCTATTATCTGCGTCCTGATGATGTGATCTATGTAGAACCTTTAAAGTACAAAGTTATAAAAGTAAACAGCCCTACAATTACATTGGCCGTTTCTGCTTTTTCTATCACACTGGCGGTCTTCGCAATTCTTAGCAGATAATTCAAATGACCAATACAGAAACTAAAAGTTCTCCCGTTACACACGTCAGTAACTCCAACAAGTTTGACTTCTGGCTATTTCTACATTATTGCTACAAGTATTGGTACCTATTTATTATATCATTGGTATGTGCTTATGCGATTGGTAAAGCCTATATAAGATACGCTCAACCGGTATATGCGGTCAATGCGATGGTATTGATCAAAGATGCCGGATCTTATTCTGCAAAAAGTTCTGGGCAATTTATGGAAGGTTTGGGCATGTTTAAAATGTCGTATAACCTTTACAATGAAATTGAAATCATCAAGTCCTATAGTCTTATTTACAAAGCCGTTAAGACACTTGATTTTGAGGTTAGCTATTTTGTAAGCGGAACCATCAAAACAGGTGAGATTTATCACTCTTCCCCGATCAAAGTAGTACTGGATACCAATGCTACGCCGCAACTCCGTGGTGTTTCATTTTACATCTATTACCTGACAGACACTACTTATAAACTTGTTCGCAAAAAGCCTTCCTCTTCCAACCCTCTTTTGTTTTGGGAATCTTCTTCCAGTATACTTCGTGAATACCTTGGTGTGTATGGTAAACCTTTAAAAACGGAAGAGTTTAGTCTCACTGTTTACCCCACCGTTTTTTTTACAGATCTTAAAAATTCGCAAGGTGAATTTTATTTCATTATTAATGACTTGTACGCTGTAGCTAGCAATTATGCTTCGAGGCTTGCAGTAGCTCAACAATCCAAGTATTCTTCTTTGATTTCACTGAGTGTCTCTGGTGGAATGATTGAGAAAGAAATTAATTTTTTGAACGCACTTACAGACAGTTATATTCAATATGGATTGGATGAGAAAAATGAAATCACGGTAAATACAATACGATTCATTGATGATCAGTTGGCCAAAACAACAGATTCGTTAAAGAATAGCGCCAATCAATTGGAACAATTCAGGGACAAGGAAAATCTGGTTATAGTAGAAGGCAATTCAGAGAAAGCTTACGAGGAGCTTGATGAACTGGAAAAAAGAAAAGCGGAAATACAGATCCAAAGGAAATACTATCAATATTTATACGATTACATTTCTCAGAATCAAAATTTAAAAAAGGTTGTGGCACCTTCTGCTGTGGGCATTTCGGACATCCTTCTGAATCAATTGGTAAGCGAATTGTACACCTTACAATCTGAGCAAACATCATTGGCTTTTTCTGCCAAGGAGAAAAATCACACGTTTACAGTACTCGATATTAAGATTAAAAATACAAGAGAGACACTAGTAGAAAATTTGAGTAACCTGATTAAAACATCAGATATTTATTTAAAAGACAATCAGGAGCGATTGCAAAAAATATACAATTTATTGTATAAGCTTCCTAAGTCTCAGCGCTACCTTGCAGGATTGCAGAGACAATACAATGTCAATGAGAAAATATATAACATGTTGTTGGAGAAAAAAACGGAGGCCGGTATCGCCAAAGCATCCAATGTATCTGACAATAAAATTATCAATCAATCTACACTTGGAGGAAAGATTTATCCTAATGATGCATTGGTAAACAAAAATGCCATATTGTATGGCATTCTTATTCCCTTCTTCATCGTAATCCTCATTACTTATTTCAATAGTAAGATTGTAAGCAAAGGAATGATCACGCGTAAGACGGATATTCCAATCATAGGCACACTGGGACATTTTGAAGGAGAATCAATGGTGCCTGTATTAGAATTTCCGAAGTCTTCTTTTTCAGAATCGATGCGAGCCATGCGACTCAATCTTCAATACCTCGCTTCTCATACACCCAAGAAAGTAATTGGTGTGACTTCCACTATTAGTGGAGAGGGAAAAACATTTTTTGCTTTGAACCTGTCTTTGTCTTTGATGCATTCAGGAGCTAAAGTAGTGTTGATTGGTGCGGATTTAAGAAGGCCGCGCTTAAGCAGCATGTTGAATTTGCCTTACGACAAAGGCATCAGCACTTATATCATAGGCAAGCATAGTCTGGATGATATTATTCAAAAAAGGTTTATTGCTCAACTCGATATTATTCCTGGTGGACCTGTACCTCCTAATCCATCCGAACTGATTGAGGATGCGAAGTTTTCAAACATGATCATAGAACTTAAAAAGCGTTATGATTTTGTGGTCATTGATACGTCTCCAGTGGGCTTGGTAGCGGATTACCTGTTGATTGTAAAGTATACCGATATCAATTTATTCATGTTAAGACATGATTATACCAAAGCCGGTATGGTCGATGATCTGGAAGTTTTTCGTCGAGAAAACGCCATTTCTGCTTTATATCTCGTATACAATGATGTCGAACAAAATCTGGTAAGAATGGGTACCGGATACAAGTATGGATATGGGTATGGTACTGGAAAGGGCTATAATTATGGACATTCTGGATATTACGCTACTTCTAATGACAGTAGAAAAAGCCGATTGGGATGGGCTTTAAGTTTATTTAAAAGAAAAGATAAATTAGACGATTAAAAAACATAAGAAATTTTCTATCTAAGAGATTGCGTGATTTGACTGTATTAAAACCGAATTTGTCTGTTCTGTTCATTTTATAAGCATACAGATTTGTACGAAATGGGTTTAAAGTCTATATTTGAATAGTAAAAACGAGAATTTCCCAATGAAAAGAATTCTATTTATTGTTACATTGGTATTAGGTCTGGGTTTAACAAACGTATGGTCACAACCACCTCCTCCTACTGATCCTGGCGATGTCCCGGTTGATGGAGGATTAAGTTTTCTTATCGCTGGCGGAGTTGGGTATGGAATATACCGATTGAAGAAAGCTAAAAAAGACCATCAAGACATTTAACTTAAATTTAACAACGATATAGCGAGCCTCCCCAGAGGCTCCTTTTGTTTAGATGAATACTAAAAAAGAAGAGCAGTGGGATCTCATTATCAAACCTCGTACGCCATTATTTAACCTGGAACTTCAGGAGATTTGGAAATACAGAGATTTGTTGTTGCTAATGGTGAAACGAGACCTCACAACCGTATACAAGCAAACCATTCTTGGCCCTCTGTGGTTTGTCTTGCAACCCATTCTTACCACACTTATTTTCACGTTGATCTTCGGAGAGATTGCCGGATTGCCAACGGGCGAAATACCTGCTGTACTTTTTTACCTGTCGGGTCTGATCATCTGGAATTACTTTTCAGAAACATTACTCAGTACTTCTAAAACATTTACAGAGAATGCCGCCATCTTTAGTAAAGTCTACTTCCCTCGTTTGATCATGCCTTTAGCAAAAGTTATTTCGGGTTTGTTGAAGTTTTTCATTCAATTGGCTTTATTTCTCATCGTGCTGGCCTATTTCATTTTTTTGAAAGGACTAGATATTTCGTTGAACGGTTCTTTTCTAATTTTGCCCTTTTTGCTATTACTCATGGCTGGTTTAGCATTAGGTGCCGGTATTCTCCTCTCTGCTTTGACTACAAAATACAGAGACCTGATCTTCCTGATTAACTTTGGCGTGCAGTTGATGATGTACGCGACTCCTGTCATCATTCCCTTATCGGATGTTCCTCCACGTTACCAATGGTTCATGACGATCAATCCCATGACTCCTGTTATAGAGACATTCCGGTATATTTTTCTAGGTACAGGCACAATGGATGTCTCCGGATTATTATACAGTTTCGCATTCACTACGATTCTTCTTTTTGTTGGAATCATCGTCTTTAATAAAGTGGAAAAATCTTTCATTGATACCGTATAATCTATTATCTGAGAAAGAGCTTTGCCACATATGAACATTAAAAAAAACATAGCCCAAATTAAAAATCGTTTGCTGGAAAAAAGTAAACGAAGTTTGCTTTGGGGTGTGTACGATGATCAGTTTAATCAGCTGGTTAAACAAGCTGAGCACACACGAAATCGTTTTGTTCTGGATGAAAAAGATGTGCAGCTGCATACACAAGACGCAACTACTCAAACCAATTTTGATCGGCATTACATCTATCATCCGGCCTGGGCTGCACGTATTCTTGCAGAGACTAAGCCTAAAATGCATGTAGATATTTCTTCTACCTTACATTTTTGCAGCATGCTATCAGCCTTTATGCCTGTAAAGTTTTATGATTACAGGCCTGCTGCGTTAGAGTTATCTAACCTCTCCTGTGATGCAGCAGACTTAACGGCATTGCCGTTTGAAGATCATTCCATTGCTTCTCTTTCTTGTATGCATACGGTAGAGCATATAGGACTTGGCCGTTATGGCGACCCAATAGATTATGATGGTGATTGGAAAGCGATGAAAGAACTGGCTCGTGTGCTGGCCAAAGATGGCAACTTATTATTTGTTGTGCCTATAGGTCACCAATCTATTATACAGTTCAATGGACATCGTGTATACCATCCGAATGCGATCAAAGAAATCTTTGCAGCGGAAGGATTGACATTGAAAGAATTCGTATGGATACCAGAACAATCCAGTGATGGAGGACTCGTTGAAAATCCGGATGTTCTTTTACTTCATCACCAAACGTATGCCTGCGGCTGCTTTTGGTTTACGAAACAATCCTTATAGAATATAGTATTCATTATGTTTCCATCTCAACCCGTCATCAAAGTCGAACATCTATCTAAGCTTTACCGCCTTGGCCAGGTGAGTACAGGTTCGATCAGTCATGATCTTAACAGATGGTGGGCTCACGTGAGAGGAAAGCAAGATCCCTATTTAACAATCGGAGAACCCAACCGTGTGGGAAAAGGAAGTTCAGATTATGTGTGGGCGCTGAAAGATATTGATTTCGAAGTGCAACAAGGTGATATATTAGGCATCATTGGAAAAAATGGTGCAGGTAAATCTACCTTGCTAAAATTGCTTAGCCGCACTACATCTCCTACACAAGGCAGTATCAAAGTAAAAGGAAGAATAGCTTCTTTACTGGAAGTGGGAACCGGCTTTCATCCTGAGTTGACTGGTCGCGAAAATATTTACCTCAATGGAGCGATTTTGGGAATGACCCAAACGGAAATTAAAAGGAAGTTTGATCAGATTGTAGATTTCGCAGGAGTAGAACGCTACATTGATACTCCCGTGAAGAGATACAGCTCAGGCATGTATGTACGATTAGCATTTGCAGTAGCGGCTCATTTGGAATCGGAAATTTTAGTCATTGACGAAGTCTTGGCAGTAGGAGATCTGGAATTTCAAAAAAAATGCATGGGCAAAATGGGTGATGTGGCAAATAAAGAAGGAAAGACAATATTGTTTGTTAGCCACAACATGCAAGCGATACAAAAGATGTGCAACAAAGGACTGCTATTGAAAAATGGCTTATTGAGCAGTCAGGGAAGTATGGAGAAAATTATTCAGCAATACTTGAGTGATGCCTCTCCTAATCAGGCTAACGTGAAAATCGAAAATGGACAATCGAAGGAAATGATGCCAGGTTATGCCACGGATGTCCAAATCATAGACGAGCACCAGCAGTTGATCCCGGAAATACCGGTTGGTAAACTCTGGTCAGTTAAAGTTCGTTATCAGATCAATACTTCTTTGGAATCATTCGTGTTCGCTATAGGAATTAGCACAGAACTTGATGTTGCCATTCGCACAGTATTCACAGAACCACATAAGATAGGGCCAGGCCAGTATGAAGCTGTGCTGAGCTATACGGATATCATGTTAAGTTCCGGGAAATATAATATTGCCATAGGACTTTCCAATTATGAAAAGACCTTTGCTTACTACCCTGATGTAGCTTGTGTATGGATCTCTGATATATCCGATGTCCGCGATGAAAAAATCGTAAAAACGAAAGCCACAGGCTTAATCATAAATCCCTTGAATATATATGTTACTAAGATATCTTAAAGAGAGGGTGCGTGGACTTTTTTCTCGGAAAAAAGAAGCGATAGTGGAAAAAAGTCCTGAAGGGAGCATCCTGATAGGCACTCGGGATAAACTTATTCTAGGTCAAGAAGTGGCATTCGGAGGTAATGTGATATTATACGCCAATGAAACGATTTCAATTGGTGATCATTCTATGATTGGAATGCAAACAATTATTCATACTACAACACATGATCACAAAGAGCACCCGATGTGGCGTTACAGGATCGATAGACCCATTCGCATAGGTCAACATGTCTGGATAGGAACATCTTGTGTGATATTAGCAGGTGTTATTATAGAAGATTATACGGTAGTGGCGGCTGGCTCAGTGGTGACTGCTAATGTACCCAAAGGAGCCATAGTAGGGGGCAACCCTGCTAGAATCATCGGTTACAGAGATCCTTCTGTATACGAGGAAGCGATGAGTGTAAAAAAAATGTCGGAAGCATTGCCGAAGACAGAAGGTTATTTGGATAAATGGTGCAAAGATCGTTAACCTTATTATTATAATTACTCGTTCACTATGCTTCGATTATTGTTAGATAAACTCAACAAGAGACTTAATCCTCTTCAACCACTGAATAGATCTTTGATAGATGCAGTAGGCTCTTCTAATGAAAGCAATCGTGATAGCTGGATCAAAAAACAATTAAGTAGTTTGCCGACTGGCAAGATATTGCTGGATGCAGGGGCAGGAGAGCAACCGTATAAAAAGTATTGTGCACACCTCCATTATGTGTCACAGGATTTTGCACAGTACAATCCGGATGAACTGAAACAAGGATTGCAAATGGGGCAATGGGATTATGGTACGCTGGATATTGTATCGGATGTCGCTGCCATTCCAAGACCTGATGAAAGCTTTGACGTGGTGTTGTGCACCGAAGTCATTGAACATATTGTCAACCCAATAGAAGCCATTAAAGAATTTTCCCGCTTGTTAAAACCAGGCGGACAATTGATTCTGACCGCTCCTTTCTGCAGTATGACTCATTTTGCGCCGTACCATTTTTATTCAGGATACAATCGTTTTTTTTATGAAGAGGTGCTTCCTGCGCACGGATTTGAAATTGCTGAGATGACTGAGAACGGCAATTACTTTGAATACATTGCTCAGGAATTAAAGCGCTTGGGATCTATAGGCAGCAAGTATGCGAATACAGTTCCATCCGAAGAAGTGAAACAAGCACTGGATGTATTACTAGATTATACACAGCAATGTTCTGCAAAAAATAAAGGATCTGAAGAGTTACTCTTTTTTGGAATGCATGTAAGGGCCATTAAAAAATAATCAGCCAAAGGATGATCGTTGTCAAGTTACAAGGAGGTTTAGGTAATCAGATGTTTCAATACGCAATAGGAAAAGCGATGGCGAAACTCCATGATTCTCCTTTTGAACTGGATCTGGATTTCCTGTTAGATAAAACACCGGACAAAGCAAGTGGATTTGTCTTTCGAGACTATGATCTGGATGTTTTTTCTATAGCTCCTCGTATAGCTCCTGCTGGTCAAGGAAGAAGGTATAGTCACCAAGGATTTCTGGATAAAATAATCTCAGGATTTAAAACAAAGAAAGTTTATAAAGAACGGTTCTTTCACTTTGATAGCAAAGCATTGTCAACCCAACCGGATGTATACCTCGACGGCTATTGGCAAAGCTCAAAATATTTTGAATCAATAGAAAACGAATTAAGGGAAGACTTTAAGTTTGTACACGAGATTGAACCTCAATCGAAAAAAATATACGATGATATTTTGCAAACAGATTCAATCTGCGTGAATGTACGCAGGGCTGATTTTCTGACCAATAGTTACCATGGTGTTTGTGGGATGAGCTATTTTGAACCTGCTATTCATCACCTGGCCTCTTCCTTGAGTAATCCTAAGCTATTTATTTTCTCGGATGATCCTCAGTGGTGTCTGGAGAACTTCAAAAGTAAGTTTTCCATGGAAGTGATCGACCATGCACATAAAGGATTTAAGTTTTCCAATCAACTGCAGTTGATGACCGCTTGTAAACACTTTATTATCCCCAATAGTACCTTTGCCTGGTGGGCCGTTTGGTTAAGCAATAAAAAAGAAAGTAAAATCATAGCACCCACACATTGGTTTGCAGATGCCGCGATAGATACGAGAGATCTTATTCCTGAACACTGGATGAAATTTAATAATTGAGTGTATGAAAACATTAATTGTAACAGGTTCGGGCGGGTTGATAGGAAGCGAAGTCGTCGCTTTCTTTTCCAAGTTGGGCTGGAAGATTTATGGAATAGACAATAACATGCGTGCTGACTTTTTTGGTCCGCAAGGAGACACCCGTTGGAATCAGCAGCGATTAGTTGCTACCTATGACAATTTTTCTCACGTTGAATTAGACATTCGTGACCGAAGTCAGGTATTGAGTTTCTTGGGGTCAGTGAAATATAATGCCATTATACATGCTGCTGCTCAACCTAGTCATGATCTAGCAGCGGCAAGACCATTTGATGATTTTGATGTGAATGCTGTAGGGACCTTAAATTTATTGGAAGGCAACAGACAATTTAATAAGGACGCTGTTTTTATACACATGTCTACCAATAAGGTTTATGGTGACGCTCCCAATGAAATCAAATTAAAAGAATTGGATAAGCGCTGGGATTACGACGATGCGACCTTTCAAAATGGTATCAAGGAAAATTTCCGAATAGATCAATCCACGCATTCTATATTCGGAGCCTCTAAAGTGGCTGCTGATATTATGGTGCAGGAGTATGGCCGATACTTTCAAATGCCTACCTGTTGCTTAAGAGGAGGCTGCCTGACAGGACCAAATCATAGTGGCGTAGAGCTGCATGGTTTTTTAAGTTACCTCATCAAATGTAACCTCGAAGGGAAGCAGTACAAAATATTTGGTTACAAAGGCAAGCAAGTACGCGACAATATCCATTCGTTGGATGTAGTTAACTTCATGCATGAGTTCCTTCAAAATCCTCGCATAGGTGAAGTATACAATATTGGTGGCGGCAGAAATAATTCTGTTTCTATTTTAGAAGCATTCGATTTGATCGCGTCTATATCAGGTAAGCCCATGCAGTACGAATACCAGAAAGAAAACAGGCAAGGTGATCACATGTGTTACATTTCTGATTTGTCAAAAATGAAAACACATTATCCTGCCTGGGATATTACGAAAGATTTACCTACTACTTTTGTAGAAATTCATCAGGCCTGGATAGATAAACTTAAAAATTAAATTGCACTATGTCGGCTCCTGTTTTATCTGTGATCATGCCCGTATACAATGCTGAAAAGTATGTGTACGAAGCCATTGATAGTTTATTGAAACAAACGTTTGCTGATTTTGAATTACTGATTTTTGACGATTGCAGTACAGATTCCAGCCGGGAAATCATTCTGTCTTTTCGGGATTCAAGAATACAATTGAGCACAAATGCTGTGAATACAGGTTATGTCAAACACCTGAACGATGGATTAATTAAGGCTCGGGGACACTATATAGCACGCATGGATGCCGATGACATCGCAGACCCTGACCGTTTTTTACTTCAAATACAATATCTTCAGCAACATACAGAGGTTGCTGCTTGCGGCTCTTGGATTGAATTCATTGGCTTAAAGCAAGGCCACTTTAATTATCCTGTAGATCATCAGAGCATCGTAACCCATCTGCTTTTATTTGGTAATGCCATGGCGCATCCAGCAGTAATGCTGAGGAAGTCTGTATTGACTGCGCATCAATTGTCCTACAATGCCTCACTTGAGCCGGCAGAAGATTATGACTTTTGGAATCGTATTTCTGTTGTGGGACAGTTGCATAATATTCCACAGGTATTATTGAAATACAGAGTGCACGAACAAAATGAAAGTGTAGTCAAAAAAGCGAAGCAGGACCTCGCTGTATTGGAGATTCGTAAAGGGATGATCAGAAATTTGTTGCATCAACCTTCCTCTAAAACAGAAGCATTTGTATTGGATCAGTTTCCTTCAGAAAAATTAACAAGCCTAGACCTGACCAATATCCGTTTAGATGTGCTGCACTTATTGAATTCTGACAGGTATATCCATTTGACTCTAAAAACGGTATGGAGCAACCGATTTGTTGCTTGGTGTAAGGCTTCAAAATTATCAGGTTTAACCAAAATGATACAGTATATCCTGTTTCCCAAGCATTTTTTTTCCGTGCGGATCTGTCTATCTTTATTACTTCATAAGTAATTGGATTCGATGTCAATAGCGCAGCTTCCTTTAGTTTCTGTTATCATGCCGGCTTATAATGTAGATGCCTATATTGTACAAGCGATCAATTCTGTATTGGCTCAAACGTACAGTGCTTTCGAACTACTTATCGCGGATGATCACTCAAGCGACAATACTGCTTCCTGTATTGAAAGATTTTCTGATCATCGAATCATCTATTTCAAAAACGAAAAAAACCTGGGTTATGCAGGTAATATGAATGCTTTGTTCAAAGCCTCAAAAGGGGAGTACCTTGTAATTCAGGATGCAGACGATTATTCTACACCGACCCGTTTGCAAGTGCTGGTTGATTTTCTTCAGAGGCAATCATCCATTGACATGGTGGGTTCCTCTTATATCAAAGTGAATGCAGAGGGTAAGGAAGAAAAAGTATTCGTATCTGATGATCAGGAAGCGATAAATAAGGCTTTTGAAACATTAAGTGATCCTTTGCCTGTATTGAATGGCTCCGTTATGTTCCGAAGAAAAATTATTCAGGAAGGTTTCTTTTTTCGTCCATTGCTTTATGTCAATCGTTCTCAGGATGACGATTGGTTATTCCGTATTTCAGAAAAATTTAATCTTTCGAATGTAAAGGACTGTTTATACTACTACCGATACAATCCTGCTTCCATGACCATGAATCTTTCTGCGATTAATTACTACAGTTTATTCTCGGGCGACTATGTTCGTTTTTTGAAAAAAAACAGAATGGAAATGGGTATAGATTTATTGATGAAGGAAAGAACAAAAGAGATCGACGCTTTTTTTGAGCAAAAGAAAAAAGAAATCACCGCTGATCAACCCGCCTATCTTGAATTGTATATCGCTCATAAATACCTTGCGTTAAACAATAGAGTACAAACAATTCAATGGCTTTTTAAAGCCTTGTTGAAAAATCCCGGTGACGGATTCATTTGGAAGAAAATTGGATTTGTACTGTTAAATAAGAAAAGCTAACCATGGCATTGTTCTCTATTGTTATTCCCACTTACAACAGGGTTGCTTTTATAAAGCAGGCAATAGACAGTGTCCTGACGCAAACGTTTGAAGATTGGCAATTGATTGTAGTCGACGATGCTTCTACTGATCGTACCATAGATTTGCTGCATACTTATACTGATCCCAGGATACAGATCATTAGCAACCCACAGAATCTGGAACGTTCTGCTTCCAGAAACAAAGGTATAGAAGTTGCTAAGGGAGAGTACATTTGTTTTTTAGACAGCGATGATTACTATTTTCCACAACACCTGAAAATTTTACATGACCAAATAAAATTATTGAATCATCCCGTCGCCTTAATTCATACAGACGTGTCTGTGAGAGATGTGCACGGTCATGAGTTAAGGGAAATTAATTATACGTATAGTTCAATTCGCAGTAAAACAGAATGGGTATTGTCCAATCATATTCAACCCAATTGTGTAACGATTCATCATCGTATTCTGAAAGAGTTAAGATTTGATACAGCACTTTCTGTAAATGAAGACGTCTATCTGTTCGCTCAAATCGCCGCGATATTCCCGATTCTGCATATTTCAGAGACTACTGTAGCATGGGTTTCTCATTTAAGCAACACGACAAATTTACTCCGTGACTATATCACCCCTCAACTGCAGGCTACAAAAAAAATAGTTGGCGATTCCTCTATTGTAGTCTCTCGTTCTTTTAAAAAGAATAAGTATTTTGAGTTGTATTCGCAGTTGGTTTACTTTCATGCCTCCAACAAAAAAAGTATATTGTCTTGGAAGTATTTTATGAAAGGAGTTTTGATTGCTCCATTTAATAAAGGTAATCAGACGAATTTATTGAATGTGATTTATCATTTACCAGGTGGGAAATGGATAAAAAAAGCAATGCAGTTATTCAATCGATAAAGTTTAATAATCATGAGGCCTATTACATTGTACGATAAAATTGTGGGGCATCTTACTACTATTGCAGGAAAAAAGTATTTTTGGTGGACAGTATTGGGCTTTTTGTTTTTGCCGCTCATTGCCTTGGCTTTTTGCAATCATCCTTCCATTGATGACTATTGTTATGTGGTACAAGCTGCTAAGGCAGGTTATTGGCAATCTCAATGGGACCTCTACAACACCACCAATGGTAGGTATGCCGCTTCTTTCTTTCTGGTATCAGATCCTTTATTGTTCGGTTCTTTTTTAGGCTATAGGCTAATCAATATCCTGCTTCTTGTACTTACTGGCTGTTCGTTTTTGTTTTTTGTCAAATCACTGATGAATAAAAAGCAGGTCGATCTCTCTGTTTTAATAATTTCAGTCTCTATTCTCTTTTTCTACCTCGCTCAAATGCCATCTATGAAAGAGGGTTTTTATTGGATGGCTGGAGCCATTACTTATCAGGTTTCAGTAATTGCGATGTTAACGGTATTCCTATTGTTAAGCAACGACAGACAGCCACCCCTGAAGAATTGGAAATTATCAATGGCCGTTTTGTTATGTATCGTGATCTGTGGTTCGAACGAAACGAGTATGCTTGAATTTATTTATATCCTTATAGCATGTATGCTCTTTGAATATGCAACCGTTAAATCAATTCCAAGGTATTATTATTTAATATTGCCAGTAGCCCTTGCATCGGCTTTGGTTGTTGTATTGGCTCCTAGTAATGCTATACGGGCATCATATTTTACAGGCAATAGAGCTTTTGTTCTGGCATTTACAGGCGCTATCACAGCAAGCTTTTCTGCTATCGGCAAATGGTTACAAAATATCCTCATTGTCTTGGTATTGATTTTGCCTTTTTTGAAAAAAGTAGTAGTCGACTTAGCCTTGCACCGCAGAATTACATGCCCCCTTCTTTTGCTTTATCCTTTATTTATATTTGGTATTCTGGTAGTAGGCCATTTCCCTGCTTTCTATGGAATGGGTGGAATGCCTGTTGCAAGAACGTTGAATGTAGTATACCTGCTGTTCTTTTTGTCTTGTTTGCATTATTCAATCTTACTTATCGTCTATGCCAAACAGCAGGATGTTACGTACAGGGAAGTGCCTGTATTCGTTCAATGGATACTGGTTTTCATTTTGACCATTCATTTGTTTCCAGTCAATAATCTTCGCACAGCATACATGGATCTGATATCCGGAAGAGCGATGGCCTACCATAAAGAAATGAATGCCCGATACGAATGGATA
>JACMQM010000262.1 GCA_014376985.1 Cytophagaceae bacterium
ACAGCTTTTTGTAGATCGTCAGATCTGCCGTTACACTGGTATTAGTGTCGTCGCCACTCGTTGCCGAATTTTTCTTACAGCAAATAAATACAGTTGACACAAGAAAAGATAGAATCAAGATTTTGGAAATATTCATCGTCTTCATGATTTTTATTTTTAGTTTTTAGACGTAAGTTTTGATCAATTCCTTCGGGATGGAAAGGGATTTTTTTTGGGATCTATTACCTGCATTAGCAATGGGATTAATTCTTTAAATTTTTCTTTCTGTTCAGATGTGCAAATATTTTTCAATTCGTTAAAATGCTGATAAGTGATTTGAATCTTTTCTTTTTGGTTATTGCCCAATACATTTCCTAAAGAATCTTTTTTCAGGATGTTTCCTGTATCGCTGAGGAGGTAAAAATATTTTTCATAGGTTGAACGCATTTCTCTGTCTACACGTATCATTTCCTGATGATGTTCCTTTTTCATGATATTAAACTGCCGTATCTGGCCTTGGTTTAATTGAAGTACCTCCGTAATTGTGCGATCAAACTTATCACCAGGCGCTGGCCTGCGTCCAGATAGCATGAAAAAAAGAGTAGCTCCGTTGACAAGAATCAGTACAATAATAAAAATCCACAATAGTTTTTCTTTACTCATTGGTACAGGTCCAGATTGTATGTGCTAAGTTCGTATGCATTTTTTGCGTCCTTATTTGGTGCATCCTGAACTTTTGAAAATCCAATAACAGCAATGTTAAGCGCAACGATGGCAATTGCAGCAACACCTGCAAGTCTGAACTGGTTAAAAGTGACGATATTACTTTTAGTTTGCGGTCGATCAATTCTTTCAAGAATCTTGACAAACACATCATTTTTTGATTCAAAATCAAAATCAGCCCTTTTAGATTTTTTCATCAGCCTATCAATCCATAGGTCTTTTTCGTTTTTCATATTCATTAGACGTTGAAAAAATTTATTTCCTTCGGTTATCGTAGATTTTGCCCAATTCTTTTCTCAAATTAGCTTTTGCTCTTTGAATGAGTGATTCAACTGCTTTACCAGTAGTCTTCATTATTTCTGCAGCTTCTTTGCCGCTGAGATCTTCTACCTGAGTTAATACAAAAGCCGTTCTTTGTGTTTCGGGTAGGGTATCCATAGCCTTGCGTATGATTTTCTCCAATTCTTTATTATCCGCATCCAGTCCATGATTGCTGGTGTCCGCAATATTTTCAGTGAGTCTATTGTCTTCATTAAAACGGATAGCGGAAAAAAAAGAGAATCTCTTAGCGGATTTTTGAAAACGAAGTTTATCAAGACTTTTGTTTACAGTAATTCTGTAAATCCAGGTACTGAGACCAGATTTATGGTTAAATTTTCCTGCGGAGCGATGCACCTCAATAAACACATCCTGGACAATCTCGTCTGCGTCGAAATTGTTATTAAAATAACCAAATGCTGTTTTGAAAACCTGGGGGTAAAACTTATTATAAAGTGCGGTGAAGGATTTTCTGTCGCCCAGAATGACCCTTTCTAATAGCTCTTTATCAGACATTGCTTATTTCATATCCGTACTGGAATACAAGCTTTGGATTTAGATCCCATATTTTTCTACGCCTGCCGCAGGTTTCCATTGTGATTTAGGTTCGAAATGATTCCAAAGCAATTTTGAAAGGCTCCGTATTATCCGGTACCCTTCGTTATCTATTTCCCAACTCGTATCTTTTTGATTTTTGGTTGCTATACAAAAGACATAGTCGCCGTGCGGGGCATTTACCAAAACAACTTCCGAACGTGACTGGTCTACGGCACCTTGCTTGGATGCGGCCTGAATGTAAGGTGGGATCTGCGAAAGTGCCTCCCCGTCCCAATAAATCCGCACCATATTACGGTACATCCTTTCACTGGCTGCGGGGTTTATGGCAGTGCCCTGATAAATCATTTTTACAAGGACTGCCATTTCACGGGGAGTGGTTTGTCCCCAGCCATATTTACGCCAGTCTCCCTGCCTTCCCGCTGTACGGGAATTTATGCGGGTACTGATAAAGCTATTTGCTTCCAGCCACTTATTTATATTTTCGCCCCCAACCAATTTTTGCAGCCATAAGCTGGCGGTATTATCGCTGGTGGTAATACTTAACATTTGAACTTTACCAAGTTTGATTTTCTCGCCATCTTTAAACGAACCAAGAATATCTTCACCGGCATACAACAAACTATCCTTGTATACCAGGCTTTCATCATATTTCAACTCACCTTTCTCGATTTTATCGAATATTCCGCACATGATCGGGACTTTAATCATACTTGCCGTTGGAAAGATTGTATCTGCATTAATTTGAGCAATCGTGCCCGTTTTTAAGTTTTGAAC
>JACMQM010000263.1 GCA_014376985.1 Cytophagaceae bacterium
AGTACCAGAGTACGCTAATAATACGGCAGCGAAAAGAACGAATACGCTCAATACTTTCCATTCTGCTTTCAAGAATGCCATGGCACCATCAGCGATGTAACCGGCTAATTCTTGCATTTTTGCATCACCTGCATCCTGCTTTGAAACCCAAGCGGATTTAATAAACATGACCAGTAACCCGAGGAGTCCGAGGGCTGGTACTAAATAGAGAGCTAATTCCTTATAAGGCAGCATTGTTGGTTAAATTATAGTGAAAAGTTAGTTTGTTATTAGAGGGGTGCAAGCTATGTATTTTAAGTTAATTTTCAAAAATGATTACCCGTCAAACAAGACTATTAATCCACGGATAAAAGGTGTTGAACCTCGGGCAATAGAAGTTCGACCCATAACTTATACATTTCTCCGGAAGGATGTAAACCATCTGCGGCTACAAACGCTGATTTCTTTGCAGCTTCTCGACTAATGGGGGTGATATCTAGATAATGGACTCCTTTTTTTGAAGCTACTCGTTTGTTTACTCTATTGAATTCATCAATCTCCCTTTCAATTCTTTCCTTGCTCCCTGCTCCATAAGGAGTGCAACCGTAATCGGGAATAGATACCACGATCACTTTTTCTTTTTTTCCCTTAGCAAATAAGATAGCCTGATCTAATAGTACAGTAAACTCTCGTTCGTACTGTTTCAAAGACATCCCACGGTACTGGTTATTGACACCAATTAAAAGTGTGACAAAATCATAGTTTGTGGAGGGTTGTGCTTTGTTGATGGCCGATTGAAGTTCACCGGTCGTCCAGCCTGTTTGGGCTATCACGGTAGGCTTTACTTCCAACTTATTCTTTGATTTCAGTTCGGCGGCCAATAAAAAAGGGAGAGTCTGTTGCTGAGCAACAGACTCTCCAATGGTATACGAATCACCAAGGGCTAAATAAAGAACGTCTTTGGTTTGACTCATGGCTGTGAGAGTTAAAGTAAAATAGAGGAAAATGAAATACCCGAAGGTGTTCCTCCTGTTACTAAGCGTTTACAGGTTCGTTATATTCTTCCACCGGAATGCAAGAACAGAATAAGTTACGGTCACCATAAGCACTGTCGATGCGGCTTACAGAAGGCCAGAATTTTGCTTGTCTCACCCACTCCAGCGGATAGGCTGCTTTTTCACGGCCGTAAGGTCTGTCCCATTGATCAGACAATAATATTTCTGACGTATGAGGAGCCATTTTCAATACGTTGATACTTTTGTCTGCTTTCCCCTCTTCCACTTCTCTGATCTCCTGGCGAATCGAAATCATTGCTTCAGCAAAACGATCTAGTTCTGATTTCGACTCACTCTCCGTAGGCTCAATCATTAAAGTACCTGCTACTGGGAAAGAAACGGTTGGCGCATGGAAACCATAATCCATCAAACGTTTGGCGATGTCTTCTACTTCTACACCGGCTGACAATTTGAACGAACGGCAATCCAAAATGAATTCATGCGCGCAACGCCCGTGTGTTCCGGAGTATAATACTTTATATTCTTTCTCTAGTAATGATTTCAAATAGTTCGCATTCAGGATGGCGATCTCTGTCGCTTTCTTCAATCCGTTTGCTCCCATCATCGCTATGTAAGCGTAAGGAATAGGAAGAATGGCTGCACTTCCGAACAATGTCGCCGATACCGCAGTAATTGCTTTCGGCGATTTATTTTCAGCCAAAACGTGTGAAGGCAAATATTGTACTAAATGCGGTCCTACTCCGATCGGCCCTACGCCTGGTCCACCGCCGCCGTGAGGGATGCAGAAGGTCTTATGCAAATTCAAATGGCAAACATCCGCACCGATAGCAGCAGGGGAAGTCAAGCCCACTTGTGCATTCATGTTCGCACCGTCCATATAAACCTGCCCACCATATTGATGAATGGTATTACAAATATCTTTGATCGATTCTTCAAACACACCGTGTGTAGATGGATAGGTCACCATCAAACAAGAAAGATCAGTAGCATGCTCTTCTGCTTTCTTTTTCAAGTCTGCCACATCAATGTTACCCATATCATCACAGGCTACCAGCACGACTTTAAAACCGGCCATCACTGCGCTGGCAGGATTGGTACCGTGTGCGGAAGTAGGAATCAAGGCTATATTTCTATGCGCCTCTCCTCTGTCGGCATGGTAAGCACGAATCACTAACAAGCCTGCGTATTCACCCTGCGCACCTGAATTCGGTTGCAAAGATACACCTGCAAAGCCGGTAACACCGCACAACCATTTCGACAATTCATTGGTCATGTGAATATAACCTCCTACCTGATTGGCAGGAACAAAGGGATGAATAGAAGCGAACTCTGGCCAGGTAACAGGTATCATTTCCGTGGTCGCATTCAATTTCATGGTACAAGAACCCAATGAAATCATAGAGTGCGCGAGAGACAAATCTTTATTTTCCAAATGCTTCAGGTAACGAAGCATGTTGTGTTCAGAATGGTACGAATTAAATACAGGATGCTGCAAATACTTTGATTCACGTTGCAAGCCTGCAGGAATATCCAGGTCGCCGTTTATTTTTTCTACCCATTGAATAGAAATGCCTTTGCCGCAGGCGCCGGAAAATAATTCGGTGATGGCATCCAAATCCGCACGTATAGTGGTTTCATCCAAAGAGATGAATACTTTATCAGCATAATAGCGGAAATTGATTCCTTGTTGTTCTGCTTTTTCTCTTAACGCTGTTGTTTTATTTCCGATAGAAACAACAACAGTGTCAAACACCACACCTTTATTGACGGCATACCCTGCATCAGTCAAAGCACTTGACAATAAATCCGTATATCTTTTTATACGTGTCGCAATGCGCTTCAAGCCTTGAGGACCGTGGTACACGGCGTAAGAGCCAGCCATCACTGCCAACAATACTTGCGAGGTACAAATATTAGACGTTGCTTTTTCACGGCGAATATGTTGCTCACGCGTTTGCAAAGCCATACGGTATGCTTTCTTACCAGACGCATCAATAGAAACACCGATGATACGGCCCGGCATGGAACGCTTGTATTCATCCTTCGTTGCGAAGAAGGCAGCATGCGGTCCACCGAATCCCATCGGAACACCAAATCTTTGACTGGTGCCGATGACAACATCCGCTCTCATTTCACCGGGTGGTTTGAACAACACACAAGCCATTAAGTCTGTGGCTACGGCTTTGTATATTCCTTTCGCATCGGCTAATTGAAATAAGTCTGCATAATCGGTATACAAACCATCTGTATCAGGTGTCTGTACAATCAATCCAAATACATCGGCGCTGTCTAAATCAGAGGCTGTAATTTTTTTGATGCGCAATTCGATGCCTAATGGCACCGCTCTGCTTTTTAATACATCTATCGTTTGAGGGAAACAGGTTTCACTCACTAAGAAAACTTCTGCGTTCTTTTTATCTGCTTTTCTCAAGGCATGTAAAAAAGTCATGGCTTCTGCTGCGGCTGTTCCTTCATCCAGCAAAGAAGCGTTGGTAATTTGCATACCTGTCAACTCAGAAACTGTAGTCTGATAATTGATAAGGGCTTCCAATCTGCCTTGCGCAATCTCCGCCTGGTAAGGGGTATAAGCGGTATACCATCCCGGATTTTCTAAAATATTTCTAAGAATAACCGGCGGCGTGATCGTACCGTAGTAACCCATTCCGATATAGCTTTTAGTTACTTTATTCCAGCTCGCTACTTCTTTAAAATGTGTGATAAAATCCTGCTCGGTCAAAGCTTCGGGTAATCCTTGCATAGCGCCGATGCGTATGCCGTTGGGAACAGTTTGTTCGATAAGCTGATCAAGCGAGGTCAAACTCAAACTGTTCAACATATCTTCTTGTTCTTCTTTGGATGGCCCGATGTGGCGCGATTGAAACCCTTCGAATTCAGGATTGGACTTTATCATAGGATATAAAGAAATGCAGCGGTATAGACGCTTTTATATAGTAATTTTTGGAGTTCAAATTTAGGTAAAAAGCAGAGCATAAACCATTTATACACAATACTGTGGATAAATAAATAAAGTGCTATGTATTAGGCTTTTTTAGTAATTTTAAGGTTAAATGAGATCAGCTACACTCTTCTTTCTATTGATTTTACAGGCTGCCCTGTATGCACAAGCTCAAATTTCTTTAAAGGACGACGCTGCTAACTATGCGCAAAACATTACGTCAACACAATTGAAACAGCATGTTTATGTATTGGCTTCCGATAGCATGGAAGGGCGTGAAACAGGCAAGCAAGGACAATACAAAGCTGCTGCTTATTTGGTTCAGCAATTCAAAGAAATCGGATTAAAACCTATCAATAAAACAACTCCAGGCAATGGTTATTTTCAAAACCTGAACGTTGAAAAAATCAGCTGGGCACCGTCTTATATGATTGCAGGCAATGATACCTTGCAACTCTTCAAACATTTTTATGCCAAAGGCGAAGCATTCCTTCAAGAAGAGACGTCCATGACGGCTGTGTTTGTTGGATATGGCATTGACACGACAACTTACAACGATTATAAATCTATGCAGGTAAGCGGTAAGGCGGTATTCATTTTATCAGGAGAACCTGTTGTCAACAACATTTCATTGATCACAGGAACCACGACACGCTCTGACTGGCATGCCAATTGGCAGAAAAAAGCAACACTCGCTTATGCGAAAGGAGCTGCGGCTGTGTTTATTGTATCGCCTTTAAAAGAAGATGCTTTTTTGAATGGCATTAAACGTTTGCGTGAAACACGAAACGGATTCAGCTTAGGATTAGAAACCGAATTGGCCATGGAAAGAGCCTACTTTGTTTCCGAGAAACAAATGCTCAACATCCTGCAAGCCGACAGCTCCAGACTGGTGAGATGGAAGTCTGACAGATTTGCTCCCAAGCAATTGCGCGCCAACACGCCAACCATTCGTATGAAAGTACAAGGACTCGTAGAAAAAATGGGGACTCAAAATGTATTAGGCATAGTGGAAGGTTCTGATTTGAAAAACGAATACATTTTTGTTTCTGCTCATTACGATCATTTGGGGAAAAAGAATGATAGCACGATCTATTACGGTGCAGACGATGACGGCTCCGGTATAGCAGCTTTGCTGACTATAGCGAAAACATTTATGCAGGCAAAGAACGAAGGCAAAGGTCCTCGCCGCTCTATTGTGTTCACTGCTTTTACTGGTGAAGAAATGGGACTATTGGGTTCTAGTTATTATTCATCTCATCCCGTATTTCCTGTTAATCAATCTGTTGCTGATCTCAACATTGACATGATCGGCCGCATTGATCGGCAGCATCCCGGAGACTCTAACTATGTGTACTTGATCGGCAGCAACCGTTTATCTACCG
>JACMQM010000264.1 GCA_014376985.1 Cytophagaceae bacterium
GAACCCGAAACAAAATTTACTCCATTCTGAGATGCGGCAGATAATGCAGTAGTTCCATCTTTACCAACCCCCATATAATTATTAGAAATAATAGTTCCTGTAGCTGTACCGTCTATACGAATCATATCGGAAGTAGAAGCTCCCGAAAATACGTTACGGCACTGGCCTGTCATCCCAACCGTATTGTTCGAGCCGCCATTGATATAGATCATGGATCCATTATTGGTACCTACACCGTTAGAAGCTAAACCGGTATTATCTGTATTGAACCAACATCCCCATACTCGGTTGTTTGAACCGGTAATAAGTAAACAAGTTCCTCTGAAAATGATACCTGAAATAACACAGTTACTTCCTGAAACGGTAAGACTGGCTCCTCCCATGTTGATCACTCGTGTGGCATCGCAACCAGAAGGCGCGGCCATTAAAGTAACATTGCTGTTGGTTAAGGTAACTCCTACTCCCCAGGTAGCTCCATCTACTTGCAATACAATGGTATGAGGTCCCACACCTGCACCATTGGCTTGTGTGATGGCCCACCCCAATCCGTTAACGGCACTCGGATCATTCGTTGTAGATGTTACTGTAAATGTTGCAGCATTCGATTGAGTGACAAAAAATAGTAAACAAACAAAATAACTAACAAGCGATAGTAAAATTCTATTCATAGGAGTCGATTTGTATTTTATGCCTAATTTATTAGATAAAAACCATTTGAGCAAGGAATTGACTGGCTTGTGGATGATTATTTATCGAGAAAGGTAAAGTTGTATTCCGCCCGATTGGACTATGTAACCTATAAAAGGTTTAGAAAACACAAAAATACAGGTTTAAAACGAATAAGATATTGATAAACAATACAATAGTACAATTATATCCAATGGAGGACTAAATGATTGGGCGAATCTAAAAACAATCAAATCTTAATATAAATCTTCTTCTTGTATAGAAAAGTAGTGACCATTATCCAAAATAGTACTGTCGTGAGTGCCAACACGAAAGAAGCAGTAATTTCAGGAAGAAAATGGCTGGTTTTCTCAAAAACATATTCAGGAAATGTAATATTATGAATTTTAATGAAAATAAGTACGCGAGCTAATAACTCCGCTCCGAAATAAGCGGTTAAAGGATTTGCACCTAAAGCTCTAAAAGGCAACGTTCCTTTTATGACTTTTTGCTCATCAAAGAAATAAACAGCCAATGAAAGCATGGCTAAGGTAATACCCGCTGTAAATAAAATAAATGGACTGGTCCATAGAGCCTTGTTTATCGGAAAAATAAGAGACCAAGCTAAGCCAACAACGATAGAAACCGCACCTAAAATGGCCAGGCCTTTTACAGGAGAAGTAGTTTTTTGCATATATAAAGCCGTTGAAATGCCCAACAATACAGTAACGAGCGCAGCGATAGTACTCAGCACGCCTTCTGGATCCCAGGTCATTGAATATTTCCACATGTGACCCTGCAACAACAATTGATCTACCCATGAAGCCCAGTTTTGATTTTTTTCTAAAGAGGCCTCTCCTATTCCTGGCACAGGAACTAAAGTCAACAGCAACCAATAGCCAATCAATATAAAAATGGCTAACCCTCTTCTCTGAATTTCATTCAGGTAAATGAAAAGTAAAGAAGCTAGGCCAAATACAATACCAATCCGCTGTAAAACACCCGGAAATCTTAAGTGAGTAAAATCAAAGTCAGGAAATAGATTCAGGAATAAGCCCAGGCCAATTAAAATCAAAGCGCGTTTGATGCATTTAAGCGCCAGCTTATTTTTATCTGCACCTGTAGCTAAGGCCTTGCTGAGTGAAAATACAATCGATAAGCCAACAATAAACAGGAAAAAAGGGAATACCAGATCTGCCAAACTGCAACCATGCCATTCCGCATGCAATAGCCAGGGATGAACATGTTGCCAGGAACCCGGATTATTCACCAGTATCATCACTGCAACAGTAAGTCCTCTTAAAATATCAACGGAAGCGTATCTCATACAAAAGATTGATCAGTTGTCAGTGAACTTGATCAGTAAAATTAGGAGTCTAAATAAAAGCTAAAGCTAGGTATTTTTTGAGAAAAATGGATGGGATTCATCTACGATATTATGACTGAAAAAGAAAAAGCTCATGGTGTAGTACCATGAGCTTTTTCTTTTTCAGATCTATGATTTCAGATCTCTCTTTTAATGTGCCGCAGCTTTCTGATTGAAGCTGACACCCTGCTTGGTCAAAATATCTGCTACTTTGTAGCCGTAGAATGCCAAATAACCAAAACAAGCTACCGCTACCCAATACGATTGGTGGATACCGACAGAAGTATCTGCCAATAAACCTTGTGCCGGAGGAATGATCGCTCCTCCCAAAATCATCATGATCAGGAAAGTTGATCCTTGGCTGGTGTATTTACCTAAACCAGCTACTGCCAATGCGAAAATACATGGCCACATGGTAGAGCAATATAAACCGCCGCTAACGAAAGCAAACACTGCTACCTGACCGGTAGTAAATAATCCGACCAACATAGAAGCGATACCGAAGAAAGATAAAATCAATAAGGTACGTGCCGGTTTTTCCTGACCTAGAAAAATAGCAAGGATCAATAAAGGAATTACTGCAGCATAGATATACAATTCGTGTACATCGTTTCCTCCAATAATATTCGCGCCTAAAATAACAGCGAAAGCGATATAAGGAACGACGATGGTCCAGAAATTGAACCAAGGTTTGCTCAGGTTAAATACCGTGATAGATCCGGTCCAGCGACCGATCATCATACTCCCCCAGTACAAAGAAATGAAATGTGAAATGCTGGACTCCGCGTAACCACCAAATTCAGGCAGTTTCAATAAGGCACCCAAATTACTTTGAATCGTTACTTCCACTCCTACATATACAAAGATGGCAATCATACCCAATACCAATTGGGGGTATTTCAACGCACCTGCACCTGGCTCCAATTCTTCGTCTGAAGTCACAGATGGCAATTGAGATTTGTAAAAGAATAAAGCTACCCCCAGAAACAAAGCAGCCAGGAAAGCATACATCGTGTTCACAGAAGAAATTTCTACTTTCTCAGCACCTTTCAATGAACCGAACAAGAAATAAGAAACAATGATAGGACCTACTGTAGCGGCAAATGAATTGACACCACCGGCTAAGTTCAAACGGTGAGAACCTGTAGCAGGATCACCCAAAGCAATAGCGAAAGGTTGAGCACACGTTTGCTGAAGAGAAAAACCCATAGCAATAAGGAAGAAAGAAGCTAAGATCAACCAGTAGTTACCCAATGAGATCGATCCGATCATCGTCAAGGCTCCTGCAGCTGAGATGATCAAACCGTATATGATACCCATTTTGTAACCGATCTTATTCAGTAAATCTACTTTGGATAGTCTTTGGTACAAATACAAGGTCAATGAACCCAGGAAATACGCGAAGTAGAAAGCCAGGTCAATCAACTGAGATTGAAATTGGGTCAAATTAAAGTGTCCTTTGCAAAAGGGAATAAAAACACCGTTAGAAGCTGCTAAAAAACCCCAAAAGAAGAAAACGGTAATAAGGGTTGCAAAATGTGTGGTTGATTTACTTTTTTCCATATCTGTTATTAAATGAACAAATGATGCGAAATAAAAGGCATCATTCGTGTAAATACTTGTTTGTTATCGTTAAAAACCGGTCAACAAGTTAATTAAAAGCATTGAACTAACCCGTACAGGATAGCAAAATAACAAAAAAAAGGCCGGTATATAATACCGGCCTTTCAAATATTTAATAATTTTTATGATTACTCAACTACTACTTTCTTAGTAGCTATTTTGTTACCAGAAGTGATTTGAACAAGGTAGATACCTTTGTTCATACCTTCAGTAGAAACTTCAACATCGTTAAGGTTAGTAGAGAATTCATTAACAACCAAACCGTTAGCGTTCATCACTTTAACAGAAGCTGCTTCAGAGTTCATCATAGCAGTCATGTCAACATGGAAAGCACCTTTAGCCGGATTAGGGAACAAAGCTACTTGATCGTTTACTACGTTTGCAGAAGTGTTACCTGTAATGATCACACCGAAGTCAATTCTTTCGATAGAGATTGTAGCACCGTCGAAAGTAGTTACTTGAACACCCCATCCTTGGATTTTATTTTTGTAGATCCAAGAAGCAAATAGAGTACCACCGAATTCTAAATTATAAGTAGCATAAGAAGTAGTCAAGGCAGGAGTTTCAACCACTAATTCAACTGGACCTGGGTTACCGATTTGGTAAGTAGTAGCGTTAGCATTCCAAGGCTCAGCACCTGCTGTTTTAGCCCACAAATAAACTTTGAATTTAGAACCTGCCACAGAAGATTTCGCTTTGATACGAACACCTGTTTTAGTAGACATATCCAAAACGTCATCATCCGTACTGAAAGGATTACAAGTAGCATTCGGAGCTACTCCTTTTTTAACGTACAAATCAAACCACAATGGATCTTTAGCTACAGTTCCCGCTGGAGTTGAAGAACCTGCAACAAACGTAAGTGCGGCATTGCCAACAAAGTTGTAATCTTTAGAAGGGATATAAGCAGAAGCGGCAGAATAAGCAGCACCTGAACGGTTAGAACCGCCTTGTTGAAATGTACCGCTCAAGCAAGTCAAATCTGCACCAGAGGCATAATCCACTGAAAATTGAGCCGAAGCCATTGTTACTGTGCTCAAAAGAGCTACAGCAGAAAGTAGTAATTTTTTCATATGAGTTGGTTTTTTGTTTGGTTTTATTAATTAATTAAAAGTACTTATTTATGGAATAACTTACAAATTTTTTAAAGTGGTTTGTCGTAAGTAAAAATCACACAATCCAAATCGATATGCGCTGATTCATCCCTATGAGTAGAAGCTCCTAAGTTAACAGATAAACTACTAATGGCTGATGGCTGAATGATACCGATGTCAGATAATTTTACACTGAATTTTTGCCATCCGGTAGAAACAGTAGCCGTATAAATACGCGTTAGTGTACTGCCGTGCAACTTTTCCAGTAATACCATTTGTGTTTGAGAATTCAATTGTCCTTTTGTATAGAAATTAAGATAAATACGAGTCGGGTCAGTTCCTAAAGCTGTAAATGTAGCTGGAGTCATATCACTGAAACCTATCCCTCCAAAGTACCATTGAGGATTACCGGGATCAGTTGCAGCCGAAATAGAAAAATAATTGGCTCCTTGCGGAGAAACTTCATATCCAGGAGTACCTGATGCAACAGGTCCAACATTAAATGTGGTAGATGCTCCACCTGCAAATTGACCTATATTTGCACCGTCTTCAAAATTAGATGCCTTAAGTCCAAAGCCATTAAATCCAACAATCGTTACCAATTGGATCTGGCCAGAACCTAAGGGCTCCTGGCGGCATAAATTTGTTACTTTATACGATATAACTTCATCCTTTACAAAAGCGACACCATTCGTAGAATTACCATACCAGGCTAAATTGACAGCAGCCGCTTTACCTGAATAAACGTATTCCGCACCTGAAGTCAAACCTTTCAATTCTACGTTAAAAGAAGCAATTTCACTGAATGTGATGTTGATATCGGCATAACTAGCTTGAAGATTAAGTGCAGATGTACTATTATCGCTATTGTTCTTTACCACCAATGCACCATAAGTAAAATTGTCGGAAGGACAAATATCCGGTCCTACGTTATCCGAGGATCTGGAACAAGAAAACTGAACTGTAGCGATTGCTAGCAATCCAAGTACTATTTTTTTCATCATGGTTATGCCAATTTAAGGTTTAAATACACCGTTTGTAGAAATAACAACAACATCTAAGGCAAGCTCTGCTGTGCCTCCAGAATTTGGATAAGACTCTAATTCTATACCAAAACCGACAATTTTTTTCGGTTCTTTGATCCTGTTTCCGCCACCTCCTGACAAAGGATTGCTTGCGGGTTTGAAAGAAGAATAAGGAATACTCACTAATTTCCAACCTACCCAGTTCACTTCTACAATAGTAAACCACATATCACTTGTAGCCGCGTTTCGAGATGGCCCCGATAAATCATCTGGATTAATAAAGTCATTTTCAAAAGCCTGGAAGAACAAAGCTGAATTAGGTCGTCCATATCCATATATATAGGCATTTACGTAAACTTTAGAGGGATCGGATTCCTTGATATGCCCTTTTAGTTCCTCCAACAACTCACCGCTTGCTCCACCCAGGTAGTTGTTACCATTGTTATCCGTTCCCTTCATGTAGTAGCTGAAGTAACCGTCTACCTGTTTAGTATCTGTAACAAAAAAAACTGCTTTACCTGCACCGTCTGCCGCATCTCCATAACTTGTTCTCAGGCCAGTATTTGTACTACTGATGTTGAGATCAAAATTATCAATTTGCTCATATGTGTAATAACTTCCATCAGGCAATAATTTTGAAAATTGAGGATACTTTTTAGGCCCTTTAATAGCACTATTTGCAATTTTAAGCAAGCCGTTATAAGAGATAGAAGATCCTAAAAATGAAAGTGTGTAATCTGCAAATTCATTAAAGATAAAAAAACGTGTGCCATCTGCCGCTCCGTCCCAGTAAACAATATTGCTGTCAATCTTTTTAGATGTACCGGTATACTCTTTAATAGCACCTGAAGTACGACCTGATATCTTTAAAAACCAGGTCACATCATGAGAAAATTCATTAACAAAAGCTACTCTGGAGGCAGCTGCTGTTCCAAACTCAATACCACCCGGATAGTTTTCATCAACTAGCTCATAAGTACGAGTAGTAGGTGCAGCTGGTGGAGCTATTACAGCCTCTTTCCTAAGGTATGTCTTTGGCTCTGTGTCAATGATAATACCAGAAAAGTCAGCCGGGGCAGATCTTACGGCTGTTCCCATAAACTCTTCGTCCTTAAACGTCCTTTTACAAGCAGCAAACACCCCTATCAGGATGGCCACAGCGAGTAGAAAGGTAGAGATTTTTTCAATTCTATTCATAGTCCTAGAATTTCAAGGTAAAGTTAAAGAACAACTGATCGAAGTTATAATTAGTTCCTGTCACAGTGTTTCTTTTTAATTGACTTGTGTTATACACCACAGAAGCCTGTGCGAACTCAGCAAATCTGAATCTCAAACCTGCACTGTATATATTCTCAGAACCATCATAAAGGTAAGGGGTAAAACCTGTTGCAAGGTTATTAATATCACGGGTAGTTAAATATTCGTTTCCTTTAGCGGTTAATAATTTAACGCCTCCAATCAAATCTACTCTTTTCAATGTTTCAATCGCTAAACCGGCATCGATGACAGTAGATCTGAAATCTACTTCAGCTGCACCACCACGGATTGTGTTTTCAGATTTAACACCTGCGCTGATGTCGATTACACGATTTAGTTTAGCCAAACCACCGATGTTCACCAATACACCTCCTCGGATGCCTGTGAATTTACGTAGCTCTGTAGTACCTTCTCCTTGAACTTCGCTCAACATATCGAAGTTTACTTCAGCAGAGATGTTTTTCAATGAAGTATCCGTTGCTAATCCAACACTTAAACCGGCACGGTTAGCTGTTGCCGGACCGTAAGGTGTGATGTTACCATACTGAGGCAGGAAGCCTTGCATGGTTTGAGAAATGTTTCTGTTGTAAGATTGCTCTTGCGTTGTACGGTCAAAGATCATAGCGCCTCTGTTTGTGGTTGCACTATTAACAGTAGGGAAGATAGACGGGTTGTAAGAAGAGTTGACACGTTGTGTCTGAGCCGTCGGGCTGTTGAATTGAGCACCTACGTTGCGGTAAGAAGCTGTTAAACCAATTTTAGCTGGTTTGAAAGCCAATTTAATTTCTGGCTTGTAGAAGTAATCAGAATATGAATTGCTTGTTCCTGTCAGTTTATCATTGTAAGAAGAACTAGATGTTCCCGCTTCACCACCAATAGCAAATAACAAGGCGTCGTTTTGCAAGTTGAATTCTAAGTCAGAAGAGAAAACATCGTTCCCAAATTTAGAAGCAGAAGAAGCTACAGCCAGGTCACTGAATGAAACCGCATTAACACCAAACTTGAAACGTGCGCTTTGCAAAACATCCAAACGACCACCGAATAAGATACGGTCAGGAATAGTTGTTTCATTGGTGGCATTGGTTCTTACACCAAATACATTGATGCCGATTTTTTGAAACACCAATACAGAGTCCACATTATAGAACAATTGCAGACCTTGCAAACGCCATTTGTTGCCCACGTAGAAGTTCTCATAGTTCAAGATGTCTCTTCTTGCTTTGAAAACATCTGCCTCAAAGCGATTGTCCAAGGGTTCGTTTGCGTTGAATACCGTGAATGGAGTCAATCCGATGTAGATATCTCCCAATTCATACTTCAGTTTGCGACCGATCTGGCCTCTGAACTGTAGCTGACGGAATTCAAACTTCGTATCCTGGCCATAGAACGTACCGTATGGGTTCTTCATACGCAAGATCGTATTGGCATTGAATATCTTGTTGATGGTTAAGTCCATGTTCAAATCGAACAAGGTATAACCTCCCAACCCTTTCTTAGGAGAAATGGTGTCGCCTTCTACAAGGTCACCGCTTAATTTGTCACTGGTAAGAACCGAACGACCTAAACCTCCTACTTTGAAAGTAGTATTTTTATTTAACACCTGTGCATTAGCAGTGATACTTGTAGCCCAAATAACAAAAGCCAATAAAAAAACATTCTTGTTCATTATGCTAACTATTTAAAAGAAGATTTTTAGTTCAATATTCGTTTCTGTTCCTTTGAATTCATCTTTCACAAAGTTTTTATCTTTGTGATCCATCCAGGTATGACGAATGTGCAAACCTGCATTTTTTGCAAAGTCATAATCTACACCCAAGGCATAAGCATGACCTGTTTGATCCAACGGCTTACCGTTTTCACCGAGTTGGGTACGAACACCACCCAAAGCTCTTTCAATACCGAAGTTACCCACTACTGATACTTTCTTGCTCAATTTATAAGAAGCAGTAAAGTCTTCGTAGAATACACGGATAAAGGCATCATTGGTCACTCCCAATACGGCGAGTTTATCCTGCACACTGTTAAAGCTGTTGAAGTTTAACAAGACGAGGTCTCTGTTGAAGATGGTAATTTTGTATTTCAACAACAACTCCAGGGCGCTGTAGCCTTTCAGGTAACTGTTGTCAATGCCATTCGCTTTATCAGTAATTGTTACTACTTCCCATGTTCTCATCCAGCCGCTTTTCAAACGACCATAGTTACCACCGGCGTTGAACCAGGGACGGAAACGAGATCTTGAGAAAGAGTTGACTCTGTGTTGAAAGGTTACAGTATCACCCATGCTGGTCAAGTCTTGGCTCCAGGCTCCACCGAATTGGATCTTCAATTTGCCGATGTTCTTTTCAGCTTTCAAGTTAATACCCTGACGGTTGTTGGCAATGATACCAACTTCCTGTGCTAAGTTTTGTTGGTAGAACAAGTCATACAATACATCAGTAGAAGCTTGTGGGTTACCATTGATGATAGAACCGTCCTGACTTACCATCCACTTATCGATGTGGTAGTACTCTAATGAGATCGGCAAAGTAGTCAAGTCTCTGTCTAATTCCGCTTTCACAGAAAAGCCATATCCTTGTTGCACGTGAGTCGTACTGAAATCACCGCGAACATCTCCGTATTGTCTGCCTTTCAATTGGCTCGTTCCAACTTCACCGGCAAAACGTACTTTACGTATTTTTAAATTCCAATCCAATGTTACCATTTCCTGGTTCAAAGGAATTGCGTTGCCTGCATTCTCATCGTTGAATTTACCACGGTAGTTGATACCAATTTTTCCAGCTACGTAACGCGTGAAAATGATTTTCTCTACGCGAACACCTACAGTATAAGAAGGGAAATGTTTGGTGTAAAAACCTACCGGAACGTTGGTGTTGGTACGACCATATAAAGTAGTCACTTTAACACCCAATGGAAGGATGTCTGTTTTAGCTACAAAACCTACTATCGGAGAACGACCGTTTGCTTCAGCACCTACGTTGCGTGACAAGGAGTAATATTCTTCGTAACGAAGAGATGAGTTTCTATACCAGTCCCATGGAACACGGTTGAAATAACTGTCTCTGTATTCTGGTTGTCCCATGGTGAATCGGCTTAAGCCTGTCCACAAGATACCACCTGCGCTGATGTCGAAACGAACAGCGCCAGCATTGATCTTACCATTGAAGAATAAGTTTTGACGGGAACTCGCACTGCGTGCTCCGTCGCTGCCTGTCATCGTGTTGGCAAAAGAGTAACCGACGTTGAATAAGAAGCGAGGGGATATTCTGGAAGTTAAGTTCAATTCTAATTGCGGGAATCCACCACCGACGTTCGTTCCAACGCTGGCCAATGGATAATCATAAATAGAAAAGTTCTTAGGAGCAGTGGCCAAATCATCATAACTCTTCTGCATATTTCTGTAAATACCCAGCAAACGGATCGTTCCAGACAATTGCACATTATCCAACACATTGTTGACAAATGCTGCTATGCCTGTAGTATCCCTATCGGAAGGATTTAAGAAATTGTAACCTGCAGAGGTAATAGGATCCGGTCCTCTGAACTTGGAGGTAGCGGAATAGGGTACACCAATTTTAGGAGCACTCGTTGGAGTATTCTCCTGTGCTTCTGAGCCTGGTAGTTTATCTGTTGCGTAAGTATTGAACGACAACAATAAGCTCCCTAGAAACCAGAATGAAATACGTTTTTTAAAATTCATTTCCATTTTTAGTGGCATCGATTAAAAAGTAATTAATTCCTCCAGCGTTTTTTAATAGTTCTTCTACGGCAAGGCTGCAATACATTAATCAGCTCATCTGCCAAAGGAGTGCCTGAGATTTTTCCTGTACCAGGTTTTTTCTCCAGGTAGTCACCCGTGATTTCCCAAATAATTACACCTGCTGCTTCGTGTTTCACAACGTATTCCGCTTTCAATCTTACTGATCTTGGATTGTCGTAGGACAAGAATGTTTTCTTTTCCTCGCTAATCATATACGGTACCTGAGCAATGCTGTCCCACTTCTCTACGAAGCCGCCTTTGTCTTTCTTCAATAAGATGTTGTAATACTGAGGGGAACCTTCGTCTTCGATGAACGTGCGGTCATCTGTCTTTTGCGTTTCGTTTTTACCGTATAAAGTAGGTTTCGAATCTTTAAACTTTAAGCTTCTTCCGTAGAAACCAACACCTAGGTTGATTTTCTCGGCCGGAACTTTATATGTGTTCACCAGTAACTTGAACGCCACATCCATGCTAGCACTTGATCCGGAACCCGGAGCATACAAAGGAGAGTTATGGTTAGCGTCTTCACTCCATGTACCATTATAGTCATAGCACATCATGTTGAAGTAATCCATTACGTTGACCAATTTGTCGTATTCGATATAATCCATCTGAGACTGGTTAGCTCCGAAAGCGGCAGTCAACAAAAATTTGTATTTAATCTTCTTTCCGTATGCATCGATGGAATCACGGATTGATTTCATCAACAAAGTGAAGTTTTGTTTGTCTTCAGGACCACTTTTATGATCCGCATATCCTGGATATTCCCAGTCAATGTCTATACCGTCAAACTGGTAGTCTTTTAATAACTTTACACAGTTAGAAGCAAAAGCAGCTCTTCTTGCAGGATCCTTCGCCACTTTAGGGAAGTTTTCAGATAAAGTCCATCCACCGATAGAAACCATCAGTTTTACACCCCAAGCATGAGAATAGTCTACTAATGAAGTGTTTTGAATGTAAGCAGGCTGTACAGCACTTGACCAATCGTATTTACCTCTAAGCAACACGCTGTCTGCCCATTCATCGGTACCGAAAAGGTTACCTAAGGTGTCAGTTTGATAGAAAGAATAGTTTAAAACGGTATAACGGGTATAATCTATGTTCTCAGGTGCCAAAAGTTGTCCCCTGTCGTACCATTGCCACGAAGGATAATAACCAATGATTTGACGACAAGTAGGTGTAATATCAGGACTTGAGACAGATAAGGTGTCTCTTTCCAGTCCTTCTTTAGTAGGAGGAGGCACAACTTGCGAAAACGAATCCGTTACCGCGAAAAGCATACAACCCAAAAATAGAATTCTAAACAGCTCTTTCATTCTTAACTATTAAATGCTAATGACATTCTAATTGAAGCAAGTGGGGTACTTTTTACCACTTTACGTTCTAATTGCTCAACAAATCTACCTTATTATTCTAATATCAACAAAATATTTCAATAAGATAGGTAATAAATACAATCCAGTAGGCTTTGCTTTTTCTCCGAGAAGATTTGCAAAAAACTCTACTCTAATTTAAGTATGCTGATAGTCAAATCCGTAACTTTACAATATCTA
>JACMQM010000265.1 GCA_014376985.1 Cytophagaceae bacterium
ACAACCTGCATGAAAAGGCTGGCTCTTCTCATATCCTTCACTTGCACGGTGAACTCTTTAAATCCCGTAGTACACGAAGACCTTCGCTGGTTTATGAGATGAGCGGTTGGGAATTAAAAATGGGTGATACCTGTGAACTCGGTTCTCAATTGCGTCCGCACATCGTTTGGTTTGGAGAAGCTGTACCCGCCATGGATGAAGCCATAGAGCTGGTGCGCAAAGCAGATGCACTACTCATTGTTGGTACTTCGATGCAGGTGTATCCTGCGGCAGGACTTATCGATTATGCACCTGCCGGCATTCCGGTATATGTGGTGGATCCAAATTTACCGGCTGTTTCCGGGAGACCAAATCTGCATTTAATCCCGGAACCGGCTTCGACGGGACTTACGAAAATAGTGCTGGAATTATTGAATAATTAGAGTGTTCAGTGGTCTTTGTCAGTGATCAGTAACAGATTAGCGGCTTTTTTACCTTTTCTGACCAGTGACCGCTGACCAGTGACCACTATTTTTGCCCTCCTCGTCTTTTTTTCTTACCTTTAGGAAAGTTCCACGGCTAGGAGAACTCTCCCATCTTGTCACTTACACCCTTATCAAAAAAAACACTACGACTACCCTATGAGCAAATCGCAAGAAACGTGGAATAAAAAAGAAACTGAGAAGAAGAAACAGCAGAAGAAAAAAGAGAAAGAGCAGAAGAAACAGGAACGTAAAGACAATCCAAAATCTTCTAACATCGAAGACATGATGGCTTACGTAGACGAATACGGTAACATCACTGCCACTCCTCCTGATCCTAAGAGAAAGAAAATTGAAATCAACGAAGCAGATATTTCTATCGGTGTTGCGCGTCAGGTAGCAGTAGAGCAAGACGTGGTACGCAAAGGTACTGTAACGTTCTTCAACGAAAGCAAAGGATACGGTTTCATCAAAGACAGCGAAACGCAAGAGAGTATCTTCGTTCACGTCAACGGTCTGGAAGAAGCCATCAAAGAAAACAACAAAGTGACATTTGAAACCGAAAGCAGTCCAAAAGGATTGAACGCGATCAAAGTAAAACTTTCTAAATAATCACTACTCTTTATTCATCATCGTCGGCATTTTTTGCAGGTCTGTACCTGTAGGCCGCGACAGTTGATGAATGCACTCTCCTATTCTTTATTGGATAAATAGCTTCCTCACAACGTGGTTTTGTTGGGGAAGAAGATTATCTTAATGTATTGTTTGAATGTATATATATGCGCTACATAGTGTATATAATTGTTAGCAGTAATAAGTAAAATATAAATAACAGACTTAAACCATGGCAAAATTTTTAACTGGAAACGAATTAAATTTCGAATTAGAAAAGCTATTAAATCGTGCAGATGAACAAATAATTCTTATCTCTCCATACATTAAACTCCACGATAGATATATATCTGCACTGAGAACAAAAAAAGAGAATCCGAATATTAGAATTATTGTAGTGTTCGGTAAGAATGAAGAAGATATGTCAAGAAGCATGAAGGAAGAGGATTTTAATTTCTTTAAGGATTTCCCAGATATTGAGATCCGCTACGAGAGAAGACTTCACGCTAAGTATTATGCTAGTGAATCAACGGCAATACTGACTTCGATGAATTTATATACTTTCTCACATGATAATAATATAGAAGCTGGCGTAATGACAAAAGCAACATTACTTAGTAACCTTGCTAATAACATTATGCTTAATATTACTAGAGAAGAGAGTTTTGATGACACAGCATTCAACTATTTTAATTTAGTTATTGATCAATCAGAATTGCTATATAAGAACGCACCGCAATTTGACAATGGGATGTTCGGACTTTCCAAAAAATACAAATCGTCAACAGTAGAGATGGATAAATTAACAGATTTTTTTACTAATAGATCTAAATATGACAATGCACCAAAAAAGCATATTGAAAGATCTTCTTTTATTAAAGTAGACAAACCAGATAATATCCAACTGGAAACTTCATCAGAAATTGAAATAATTAGCGAGGATCATTCTGATATAAAATATATATCTACAACAGCTTTGTCTAAGGAGCTTGGAGTTTCAAGCAAAGATCTGTTTTCTAAATTTGAGACTCTTAATTGGATAGAAAGAAAAGATAACAATTGGTTATTAACAAATTCGGGAATAATTAAAGGTGCGCAAAACAAGAGAGGGCAATATGGAGAATACATTGCTTGGCCTAGTACTATTCTTAATGAATTGAAATAGTTGAATAAAACTTACGGCTGCTAACATCATCTTGTCGCCATTGCGAGGTTCGCAGCGGTTCGAAGGTTCAGAGCATTAATGAATTTTAGAGCGACTGATAGGTTGGAGCGTTAACATCGTTAAGCGCTCTGCGTTATGTAACAGTTGAGTAAAAGATGATATTGAGATTAAACTTCTTCTCACTCCAAACAAAAAACTATTGAATAAAATGACAGAAAATCAAGACTACATTTATCAATCCATCGTTTTACAAATCAGAATGGGCTTCTTCTCTATGGAAGAGATTAGTGAAAGTATATTGGAAGAAGTGGAAGACAATGGCTTTGAAGAAGAGATCTCGGAAGAATGGATAAACTCAGCTATCGAAACTGAATTTCAAAAACTCAGAACAGAAAGCGATGAATGGGAAATCTCTACCGCTACCAATCGGTTGAGAAAAGCATTTGATGAGTTGTGCCAATTAAAAATCATCGCTCTTCATCATGCAGGCTATACGACAAGTAATGGTGAATCGGAGGTTGTTGAAGTAGAAACTCAATTAAGAGAGAAAGGAATACTATCCGATGGTTACTGTTTCTATCATGGGCAAGATTTAGCAAGGGCCATTGATCCAGAACAACACACTTTATTCATTGCTTTTCAGAAGATCAATAACAAAGACGATGAAGTGACGATTGGAGTTGGCAAACGGGTGGTACAAATTTTAGAAAAGCATGGATTCAAAGTAAAATGGGACGGCACCGCAAACACTAAAATTGAAATCCCGGATTTTTACTGGCAAAAAATTTATAATGAACGCGATGAAGACTTGTTAGATTATAGTAGATTGATTGACCTCATGATAAAATAAGTTGGGCGCAAGCATAAGTAAAACATAAAACATGGAAATTCTAATCATAACAGGTCCCCCTTATTCAGGAAAAGGCACACAGTGTTATATCATAAAAAGTCAATTGGGGTTTGAGCATATTTCCACTGGTGATAGAATTCGTTTGGAGAAAAATCAAAAAACTCAAATTGGCAAAATAATGAGTGAATATGAGGAACAAGGAAACTTAGTTCCAGATTCTATTATGAAAGAATTGCTCTGGAAAATAATGGAAGAGAACCAAAATAAACCAGGTATCATTCTCGATGGATATCCCAGAACAAGTGCGCAGGTAGATACGTTGAATACGCTTCTAACAGAGAAAAAACAAAACGTTTTAAAAGTCATAAATATTTACGTTCCAAAAGAAGAATTGATTGTTCGAGCTAAAAAAAGAGCGGAAACATCCGACAGAAAAGATGATAAAGATCAGCAGATTCATTTCAAAAGAATTGAGCTATTTGAATCTGAAACAAGGCCAGCGATTGAGTACATGAAGTCCCTCTTTCATGTAACAACAATAGACGGACTTGGAACAATAGAAGGAATAACCAATAAAATAAAAACTGAAATCGCCAATGCCCAATCATAAATGATCGAAACAAACAACTACATTAACCTATGATTGAAACAACAGCCAAAGCATTCGCCATCAAAGCCCATAAAGGACAAACCTATGGAACAAAAGATTACTCTTTTCACCTGGGAGCGCTTGCTTCAGTAGCTAAAGAATTTAAACTGAATGAAAACATCATTGCCGCTTGCTGGCTGCACGACACCATAGAAGACGGCAAGGTATCTTTTCAGGATATCAAGGAGGTTTGCGGAGAAGAGGTGGCGGAAATGGTATATTGTGTCACAGACGAGTTAGGCAGAAACAGAACAGAACGGAAATTAAAGACCTATCCTAAAATCAAAGCTAATAATAGTACATTCTGTGTAAAACTGTGCGATAGAATAGCGAATATGCAACAGTCATTTTTGGACAATAATGAACAACTTGGTTCTATGTATTTGAAAGAACACCCGAAATTTAAGAATCAATTGTTTAGTGACAACTCAACGGAAACATTATTCATGTTATGGAAACGTTTAGAAGACCTGGTGTCCAACGAAACAAAAAAAAGACAAAGCGTCTAATAGCATTTACACCAACTAAATTTACAACGATGACAGCATTAACCTTACCCTATTTCGGCTCTCTCAAGGCCACGGCTCTGGAGGAATATTATGAGGTTGATATAAAGTTTGACGGAAACGAAGTGCAAATTGATCTCACCTTTGAAAACAAAGAAATAGATCCATCGAAATTAGTTGCACTTAAAAAGTTTCTGGAAAACATTGATCAGTCGGATGCGCTGAACAAAGGCTATATCAACAAAGATTATAAAGACAAAGACGGCGATACGGTTAAGTTCTATTTAGAACATCATTTAGAAGAAATTGATGAGGAAAGCTTGTCTTCACTCATCGACTTCAATGACAAAACCATTGATCCGGAAAAACAGTTATTGAATAAATTACATTTAGTTCGCATCGGTTTTCATCCGGATCACAACGAAGGATTCGCTATTTTTGACTATTCCATTGATCCTGATTTTACTGATTATTTGGTTGTCATTACGACCGATAAAGACGGTAAATTGAACCACATGACCATGGAAAGCTAGGTCTTATTCCTAAAAATTAAATATTTATGAACTTCATCGCCATCGATTTTGAAACCGCCAACAGCCACCGCAGCAGCATTTGTTCTATGGGTGTTGCCGTTGTGAGAGACGGCGCGCTTGTTCATACCCATCATATTTACATTAAGCCCGCGCCTAATTACTACGACGGCTTCAACACCGTCTTGCACGGCATCGATGACAGCCACACCAGAAACAAGGGAACATTTCATCAGCAATGGGCAGAATTGAAACCTTACTTTCATAATCAAACCGTGATTGCGCACAATGCTTCGTTTGATTTCAGCGTACTGCGCTTCACGCTCGATCATTCCGGTTTGGCTTATCCTGACCTGGATTACCATTGCACTTACAGACTGGCTCAACAAGCACTGCCGCTTGACAGTCATAAGCTCAATATCGTCTCCCGTCACTTCAACATCAGGCTGGAGCATCATAATGCTGAAAGCGATGCCAGAGCCTCTGCCTTAATTGCCTTGAAACTATGCGAACAGTATAAGGTATCTTCCTTAGCAGAGTTGTCCGCGCAGTTGGGATTTAAAATCGGTAAAATTGTGAGCGACAGTAAAACGTACAAACCTTTTTCTAAAAAATAAAAACAGACCAGCATGAACTGATCATCGTCCTTAATAAAACGTCATAGAAAAAGAGTCAGAAAAAATGATGCAGTCGTTCAACGTGACGTTCCGAGAGGGCATGGACAGTAGCAAAGGGGAAATCTATTTCTATGCTACCGGTGAAAAGTATATCATCACCTTCAACAGCGCGGGAGAACAAATGGAGTTTTAAAAAAAATTACCAGTTTTACCGGAGATTCATCAAATCTATACACCAACTGGGGCATTCAGAAAGACTACTATGGAAATACAAATTTTCGCCTTGATCGTCATCGGATTGATAGGCCTTTACTTTATTTTAAAAGACAATAAAAAAGAACAACAGTATTTCAGCAGCAAACCTGCTTACACCAAAACAGAACAGAAAATACTGGATCACTACAAAAGTATTTACACTCCCCTACCCGCAGACGATAGGTTACCAGTGATTGCAAGAGACGGTTACGTGCTGGAAGACATCGCAAAGACGGCTACTGACATACTTTATCAAGGACCTATCCCTACGAAGGAAGAGATACAAGCATTGAAAAAAGGAGATCTGATCAAACTTATTTTTGTGGATGAAGAAGGATATGCTGAAAGAATGTGGGTGACTTATGAAGGAATTGAAACTGATTTGCACAAAGGCATTTTAGACAATGATGCCTTTGAACTGGAAGGATTGACAAGTGGTAAAATTCTTTATTTCCATTCCAATCATGTGTATCAAATTGATAAGTAAATCTTATACGAAAAAATGATTGGTACCTGCACCTATGTGCAGAAGCAGGTGTTATTGGTACAGATTATACCGATCATGCCACAGGCACTATGCAAGAAACCGCGGATGGAGGTGGCCATTTTACTTCTATTACTTTAAATCCTTTAGTTACTTTGACTGACGAATCAATGGTCGAAAAAGCGAATGCTTTACACCAACAAGCCAATAAGTTTTGTTTCATTGCGAACTCAGTTAATTTTCCAGTGTACCATAAGCCGTTGAGCAAGGTGTAGAATATAAATCCATGAAGAATAAATTACTCCTACCTCATTCTCAAAGTGATTTTATTTTTACTCTCGAGGTAACGAATTGGGCTATTCTCTTTTTAATATTTTTTTATCTTATGTCCTCCATCCTGTCTATCGGATGGATCCTGCGC
>JACMQM010000266.1 GCA_014376985.1 Cytophagaceae bacterium
AGCTGCCGTTGGTTCTATTGCCGATGTTGCATTCTTAACGAACACTTATAGAGGAGCGGATGCGGTTTATGCTATGGTTCCTCCATCGCTTGAGCCTTCCGATTGGAAAGCCTATATCGGAAAAATGGGACAGAACTATGCAGATGCCATCAAATCTGCAGGTGTTAAAAAGGTCGTTCATCTGAGCAGTATCGGTGCGCATTTGAAAGACGGCGTAGGTCCGGTAAGTGGTATTCATCGTTCAGAAGAAGCATTGAACAAATTGGAAGGAGTAGACATCAAACATTTACGTCCAGGAAATTTCTATACCAACTTCTACGGCAACATTGGTATGATAAAAGGAGCCGGTATCATTGGCGGTAATTATGGTGAGAACACAAGCATTGTTTTGGCGCATCCGACAGACATTGCAACGGCTATTTTCGAAGAATTAACAGGTCTCTCATTCACAGGTAAAACCGTTCGCTATGTAGTGAGCGATGAACGCACAACAACAGAAATTGCTAAAGTTCTGGGATCTGCCATTGGCAAATCGGATTTGCCGTGGATAAATTTCAGCGATGAAGATGCCTTAGCTGGTGCGATACGAGCAGGTCTGCCGGAAGAGATCGCTAAAAACTATATTGAAATGGGTGCTTCAATTAGATCAGGAAAAATGTTTGAGGACTACCGCAAGAATCCCACGGCTGTTTCTAAAACGAAACTCGAGGATTTCGCTAAGGAGTTTGCTGGAGCGTTTAATGCTTAAGCTGCCTTGCCCCCCTAAATCTACTGAAGGAGACTTATGTTTGAGATAAAACAAAAGAGCTCATGGCATATAATATGCGATGAGCTCTTTTGTTTAGTAAAAATTAAAGTCCCCTTCAGGGGATTTAAATGCAAGTTGTTTACAACATAAAACTCCACTGAAAACAGTGGAGTTTTTGTTACTTATTCTGCAGCTGCAAGTTTAAGTCCTTTGCAGCTTTCAATGTCATGATCTCCATGAAATTGTGTGCTGCATTGTAGCCGCCACCTGTTCCGCTGCCACCCATCATGTAGGTAGGAGCCACTTGGCCCTGGTAGGCAGCAAAAGCACTGGCCCATGATTTTTGAACTTCTATGTAAGCGTTCAATTTTTTATCCAAGGCGCCGTCGGCTTGCATTACTCGTGCTTTGGAATAGGCTTCCGCATCTGCTAATTCTTTGATTTTTTTCGCTTCCAGTACCGCGCCTTCGTAAGCAATCTTTTGCTGGATCTTATCTTGTTCCGCAATCATAACTTTCGTTTGTGCTTCTACTACCTGACGAGTCTGTTCTTGTTTCTGTGTATACTCTATCTCTACCAGCGCCTGCTCACCCTTTGCTTTCGCTGTCAAGGCTTGTTGCTGCGCCGTCATCAATTCTTGTTTAGAAACAGAAGCTTTCGTTGCTGCGTCGATTTTTTTCGACAACATCATGTCTACTTTTTCTTCGTAATCTACATCTGTGATTGCAGCATCAGCTACCGTAATGCCGTATTCTTTGATAGACGACACTTTACGTTTCGGCACTTTTGTTACAGGATCGTATTGAATTTTTGTTTCATAAATACGTTTGTTTTCTTTTTCCAAACTGTCAAATACAATTTTTTCCTGAACACTCAGTAAGTATACGCCTTCTTTCAATTGATCTCCGAAATCCTGTGCCATCTGTGCACGTCCACCACCGTAGTGCATTTCAGAACTCATCAACTGTGCGGAAGATTGCAAACATTCTTTCGTGTAAGGAGCCAAACGTTTTGTTACCAAAGACAAAGGAGCGCGGTGCGCATTGTGCAGCGCAATCATTTCCTTTTCGTCTTGTGGTAAAATGTATTGCGTAATTCCTTTGATCAAGGAAGTCGTCGCATCATTGAAACGTACCGAGATTTGTCCGATCTCAATTCCGTTGTCTTTCAATTCGTAGTTAGGAGTAGAGTCCTGATACATTACTGAAATTTGATTTGGCCATTCTTTTTCTTTAGAGAAAAAGCCTGCATAGAAAACTCCCGGTGCAAATTGTACAATCTGTGTACCGTCAGCGCGCTCTACTACAGTTCTGTTACCGGCATCATTCCAACTGAAAGGATTAACGATGGAGAATAAAATGAAAGCAAATATCAGAGCGATACCTACTATGATTTTTTTTTGTAGTTCTGTATCATGTTTTAGTAGTTTAAAATTAATTGTTGTCTTTGTTATTGTCTTTATCCTTCATGGCTTTGGTAAGCAATAGAACCAAAGCATAAGCAACAAAGCCGAATACAGCCATGAAGCCAATGGCTAACGCAAGTCTAATCATAGATTTATAGGTTAATTGTTTGAAATACGAATAGAAGAAAACGAAACGACAAGGCCTTAGAACTTAACTTGAAGAGTCAAGCATGTTAAAAGTCGTGTTGGCAAAAGGCCTTAAAAGGTGTTACATCTTGTAGGTTAAAATTCTTTTTGCAGCTTTTTATCCTTAGTCGAGCTGCATTGTGAAGGTTAGACGACAAAATAGGATTAAGGTTTATTACCTTTCTCTCAACTTTTACAATTGCCTTATAATAAGGTTGTTTTGATTAGATGAGTTGGAAGATTTGCGTTAGGGGTTGAGCCATTGTTTGAGCTCGCCCGCATCTTTTAGGATGTCATCATTATATCTGTTCGATATGCGGGAAGCGAGTGACGAAAGCCCGGCCCGCAGGGAACGCCCATATTTTATCTTTATGCTTATCCTTGAGAATACATCAACGATCATTTATAATTAAGCTTCTATAAGATTTGTATTTATAGAATGATGGTATCCAAAGTGGAATTCCTTGGGCGTTCCCTGCGGGCCGGGCTTTCGCCACTCGCTTTTTTCTTTGAATCATACTTAAGTAAATATCCATCTGCAAATCAAAGCAAAAGAGCTCGGACAATGGCTCAATCCCTAACGCAACCAGTATACTTTCTAACACTTAAATCTTAGACTATAGCCGCAAATTTTCATCTAGGCGTTCCAAAAAATAACCTGAATCAACAAAACAACCAGCGATACCACAGCCATCAAAGAAATAATCAGGAAGGCAATGCCTTTACCTTTCAGTTCTTCGTGACCTGTCGGAATCATTTCAAATAAACGAAATAACGTTTTTGTTGCTCTCCATGAAAAAACAATGAACAGCGCGAAAGACAAAAATAATCCGCCGTATGCCGCGGCTGCCAATCCGCCGGAAATTAAAAACGCTATCAATAAAACCAAACCGCCCGCAGTGCCTCCGGAAATCAAAGCTGTTTTAGCTTTCATTCCAATAAACAGGACGGATACAATACCGCTCACTATTAAAAAGAAACCGTAAAATAAAAGGAGATGAACTAAAGGACTACTGTACATGTCAAAGAGGTTTTATGTTTAAATATAATGATCTTTTCAGAATCACTTCCTTTGTGTTAAAAAAAAGCTAAACCCTTGTAATTCATACCAAGTATTGAGTATTTTTCGCTTTCAAAAAATCCCTATGAAATACTTCTTTTTATTTACTGCTTTTACGATTGTATTCTATCCCGTTCAGGCACAAGTTTCACCTGCCTTGGTTCAAAAGGCACAACAGGCTCTGATGGATGCAGACTATCCTACCGCTTCTTCCTTAGCCACGCAGGGTATGAATGGCTCTTTTTCCAAAGTGGCACCTGAATACAGAGCTTTGGTAGATGTATTGATTGAATCCAAAATAGCTTCGGACCAATTGCAAGAAGCATCTACCGTTACCAAAAACTATATCGCCGTATTGAGCAACGCATACGGAAAAGAAGATACTTCACTCGTTTCATACATTGCTGCCTTGGGTTCTATTTCTCAAATGAACGGTTATTATGAAGAGGCCCTTACTTCTTACGAGCAAAGTGCCGATATCCTGCAAAAGAAATCTTTGACTCACACGCGCGATTATGCAGAACTTGAAAACAACATCGGCATGCTGTATTCTCAAACCAGAGAATTGGCAAAGTCTGTTCGCGCCTTAGAACTGAGCCGTACTTTTTTTGAAAAGGATCAGGAACACTATAAAGCGGAGTTAGCCATCATCTACAACAACCTCGGTGATGTCTACCATAATAAATACGATTATGCCAAAGCCAATCAATACTACAATTTGTCTTTGACCTTTTTTGAAAAACTAAAAGACGGCTCTTCGCCTGATTATCTGAATACTTTGGGCAACTACTCTTTGCTGCTCCTGGATCGCGGACTGGAAAAAGAAGCGATTTTAAATTTGTTGAAAGATAAAAGCATTGCTGAAAAGACGGTAGGGAAAGAATCTCCCGAATATGCTGCAGCAATTAATAATCTTGGACAAGCCTATAAGCAAGTTGGCAACTACAGCCTAGCGCAAGATTATTTAATTGAGGCTTATGATATCAAACGAAAAATATACGACAAGGATCATCCCAGTAGGATGACAGCCGGTAATAACCTTGCCATGTTTTACTACAGCATCGGTCAACTGGACCGCGCCGAAATCATGCTGGATGAATTGGCTGGATTACAAAAAACATCTCATCCCGATGATTTACAACAAGAGTTGCTGTATGCTAATAATTTATCCGCCATTTATTTCGCACAAGGAAAAATAAGTAAGGCGCAACAAAAAGCACAACTGGTTGTAAAGGCGTTGGAGAAAAGTCAAGGTGCTAATTCCATTGAATACTTTCAAGCCATGAATGGATACTCTGCTTTATTGTTAGAAGACGACAGTAAATTGGAAACAGCCTATCAAAACTATATGCAGTTAAGTAAGCTGTATGCCACTTTAAAAACCACGTTACCGATTGAAGATGCGATCACCTATCTTAATAACAAAGGTTCTGCTGCGATGTACACCAATCGTCACACCGAAGCTGCTGCGGATTTTCAAACAGGAATGAAACTGGCGGAAGAGCAGTATGGCAAGCAGCACGATTATTACTATTTGTTTAAATCCAATCTGGCTTACGACTATAACCTTCAAGGCAAATATCAGGAGGCTGCTGTTCCTTTGTTAGAGAGTGCGCAATTTCGTTTGGCAAAAGTCACGGAAGTTTTTCCTACACTGACAGAATTTGAAAAAGAGTTTTACTTGCAAAAATCGCAAGCTGATCTCACTTACTATTATACCTTCTGCATCAAAAACTACACGCAATATCCCACACTTACCGGTGAAATGGCCAACCTTCGCCTGCAATCAAAATCGCTGGTGATGAGATCGCTGAGTGAAACAAAAAAGAAAATTCTAAACTCTAACAATATCGCATTGATTGATCAATACCATCGTGTCATGGATGCTAAAAAAGAGTTGGCCAAGTACAGAGGTTTAAGCAAAAGAGATTTGCATAAACTAAGCGTTGTTTTGGAAACAGCATTTCAAAAAACAGAACAGCTGGAAAAAGAACTTTATAAAAACAGTGCGTATTTGAATGTTAAATCGGAAACTCCTACTTGGAAATCTATTGCCAATGGATTAAAACCTACAGAAGCAGCGATAGAAGTTATTCGCGTGGCAGATAATAACTATGCACAATCGCGCATCCTTTACTATGCGTTCATTATAATTAAAAACGGACAGACACAACCTGAATTGATCGTATTGAAAAACGGTAGGGAGTTAGAAAAAAAACAATACAATTCTTACCGGAACAACATCCAATATAAACTAGAAGACAAAAGTTCTTTCGCGGCTTATTGGAGTGAAGTGGCAAAAAAATTAAGCGGGGTCACTAAAGTTTATTTTTCTGCTGATGGTATTTATAATAAAATTAATCTCCAAACGCTGTACAATACCGAAACAAAAAAATACCTGTTGGATGAGTTGGACATTGAAAACAAAGCCAGTCTAGGGAATCCGATCGGTGCACTGAACAAGACTTCGAATGAAGCTTTTCTCATTGGCCATCCTAATTATTACCTAGATTTAAAAGAAGCATTGAACAACTACTCGCGAGGAAAAGAGCCCGTGGCCAGAACAGTTTCTTCCGATGTGGTCACAATTAACGACTTGCCTGGTACGAAAGAAGAAGTGTTGAAAATCGAAGAGATTTTGAAAAAGTCGCAATGGAAGGTGAGCAAATTTACAGAAGAGCAAGCGATAGAAAACAAAGTCAAAAATTTAAATCATCCGCGCATCGTGCATTTGGCCACACACGGTTTCTTCGAAGAAAGCAGCAATGATTCTTTATCTCAATACTCAGAAAATTATTTCATTGATCCTTTGTTGCGTTCAGGCCTTATTTTTTCGGGTGCTGGAGTTCCGTTGTCACCGCATGAATTGGAAGACACCAAATTCTTTGACGACGGTATTTTGTACGCCAATGAAGCTTTATCGCTTAATCTCACAGGTACAGAATGCGTTGTACTGAGCGCCTGCGAAACCGGTTTGGGAGAAATTAGAAATCAGGAA
>JACMQM010000030.1 GCA_014376985.1 Cytophagaceae bacterium
ATCCTTTACGCTAGCCATTTCTAAATCCTTATATTGTGTACAAAGCGCCCAAAAATAAGGAATTTTCATGTACATAGAAAAACTTAACGTGCTTAATTTCAAGAATTATTCCAGCGAAGAAATAAGCTTTTCTCCTGAAATTAACCTTGTTACGGGTCTCAACGGCAGTGGGAAGACCAATTTACTGGATGCCATACACTGTTTAAGTCTCGGAAAGAGCGCTTTTTCCACTCAGGAGCAGCATCTCATTCTGACCAATCAACCCTTTCTTTCCGTCCTCGGTTTCTTCCAAAAAACAGGAAAATCTTATGAAGTGCGGTACGATTATCAAAAAGGAAGCAAAAAAGTAATTCTACTCGATGGAAAAGCTTACGACCGGTTGAGTGATCACATCGGACGTTTTCCAGTTGTCTTGATTCACCCTGACGATCAAAAAATAATTCGTGAAGGCAGTGAGGAACGGCGTAAATTTTTTGATCAATTGTTTTGTCAAATCGATCATCACTACCTGACACAACTCATGCACTATATGCATTTGCTCAAGCAACGCAATGCTTTATTGAAAGAGTGGAAAGAAGGTATCACTAAAAAAGACTTTATACTACTTGATACTTATGATACGCCATTACTGCGTCTCAACGAAGAACTGCATAACAAGCGCAAACAATATACGGCACATTTTCTCACTTATTTTCTGTTGCAATACAAGAAGCTGACAGAAGACAAAGAGCAGATGAATATTACCTATCACTCGGATCTTTTCAAACCAGATTTCTCCGGTCTCTTTAAAAAGAACCGCGAACGAGATCAGATCATGGAGCGCACGACGCTTGGGATACATAAAGATGATTTTCTTTTTACCTTAGGCGAACAAACGGTCAAACATTATGGCTCTCAGGGCCAGCAAAAATCCTTTGTAATTGCTTTAAAGCTTGCGCAATTAGAAATGATGCGCGAATTCAGCAAAACTGAACCGATTTTATTATTAGATGATATTTTTGACAAGCTGGACGATGAACGCATTCATCATTTGGTGCACAATATCGCTGGTACTACGTCTGGACAGATTTTTATTACCGATGCCCGGCCGGAAAGATCCATGGAAATAATTCGACTCCTGAAGCGGGAAATCCGTATATTTCATATAAATAAAGGCACAGTGGTCAGTGATCAGTAGTCAGTAGTCAGTCGGTTACTACTTACTGTTTTACTATATAAACTACTGATCACTGACCACTGTCAACTGACCACTATTGCCATGTACGACAAAAACGACTTCTATAAACGCAAATCAGACATCCAAAGCATCGGTGAAGCGTTGGGGGATATGCTGGATGCGTTTAAGATCAAGAAGAAATTTAACCAGACCCATGTGATACAAGCATGGGGAGACTTGATGGGAAGTGCGATTGCCAGACAAACCCGGGAGATTTTTTTTAAAGATCAAAAACTTTTTGTCCGCATCGATAGCGGTGCATTGAAACAAGAGCTTTCCATGCATAAAAGTTTAGTCGTTGAAAAACTCAATAAGTTCATCGGAGAAGAAGTTGTTAAAGAAGTTGTTTTTTTATAATGAGAAAGATCATCCACCAAAGCCTATTTTTTTTAGCTGCACTTTTCATAGGATGTACAGCACTGAACGCATATGCGGACGCCATTCATAATAAAGGATTTATTCTCAACAAAGGACAATGGCCGGATAGTATTTTATCCCGCGCTTCATTTGCTTTCGGAGATGTGATTTTACAAAAAGACGGTATTATATTTTCTCTGCGTGACAAGCAGAGCTTTCATTCGCACGATTCCAAAAGTGTGCATGGTCATGACAGCGCCGCTGTCATACGTGGACATATTTACAAAATGAAATTCCGAAATGGAAATCTTCAGGCTCCTCAAGGATTTAATGCCTCATCCTTCCACGTCAATTTTATCAAAGGCGAAGACCGCAGCAAATGGGCCGGCAATTTATCGTGCTACAAAAAACTGGTGATTGAAAACATTTATCCTTCGATAGATTTAATATTATATGTAACAGACAACGGATTGAAGTATGATCTTTTTCTAAAAGGAAAAGCTGATCCCAAACAAATCATTATTGATTATGTAGGTACAGACGGTTTGACAATAGACGACCAGGGAAATCTTCTGGTGAAAACATCTTTAGGCAACATCACCGAAAAGATGCCCATTGCTTTCGTAGAAAAAACCAACCAGTCCAAGGAGCCCGTCATTTGCCGCTATCAGTTGTCCGGGAATACGGTACGATTCAATATCAGAAACCTGACAAAAGCCAAAGAGGAAAAACTGGTCATTGATCCGGAATTGATATTTGCTACCTACTCCGGATCTACCGTCGACAACTGGGGCAATAGCGCTACTTATGATGAGTCGGGCTGTCTGTATGCCGCAGGTATTGCATTTGGTGATTATGGACAGGGGTGGAGTTTTCCTGTAACATCCGGTGCATATCAAACAACGTTTAAAAGTTATTATGAGAATGACCCGGATGTAGCCATTATGAAATTTAGTGCAACTGGAGATCTTATCTATGCTACTTATCTCGGAGGTGGCTTAACAGAAATGCCTACCAGTACCATTGTCAATGCAGCGAATGAATTATACATATTAGGAACTACCAGTTCAAGTGGGACAGGTGGATACGGTCCTGCCTTCCCAACCACTTCAGGAGCGTATGATGTAAGCTATAATGGAGGCACTATACTTTATCCGTTGGGCTATGACGAAGGAATAGAATATACTTATGGTTCTGATTTGTTTATTGCCAAATTAAGTGCTGACGGTTCTTCTTTGCTCGCTTCTACTTTTATAGGCGGGTCAGGAAACGACGGGTTGATGATTGACACAGAACTCTTGTCCAGAAATTACGGCGATCAAATGCGAAGTGAAATCTTACTGGATAGTTTGGGTGATGTGTATATCGCTTCGCATACACAATCCACTAACATTCTCAATCCTGCAAGACCGGGTTACGATCTCACGTATGATGGCGGCGGTAGAGATGGTATTGTGATGAAGCTAAAAGGTGATTTGACCGATATTGTTTGGAATACCTATTGGGGAGGAAACGGTTTGGATGCCTGCTATTCCTTACAATTCGGAATCAACCACGATCTCTACATTGCAGGAGGTACAACAAGTACCAACCTTCCTGCAAATGGCCTTCAAACTACAAACAGCGGTGATGTCGACGGATTTATCATTCATTTATCAGATGATGGCACTACTTTACAAAATGCTACTTATTTAGGAACCAATTCCACAGACCAATCCTACCTGATTCAAACAGATCATGAAGGCAGTGTCTATGTATTAGGACAAAGCAAAGGCAGCTATCCACGAGTGAATGCACCCTATTGCAATGTAGGATCGAAGCAATTTATTCATAAGCTCAACAGTCAACTGAACACTACATTATTCTCTACACAAATCGGATCAAGCCAAGCTAAAACTGATTTTGTTCCTACTGCTTTTTTGGTTAATGACTGCGGGAATATCTTTGTATGCGGGTGGGGAGGCAGTGTTAATAAACCTTTCGTCGGTTCCGTTATGAACGGCCCTTACTATCAAGGCGGTACTACTTATGATCTGCCAACTACAGCAAATGCGTTTCAGAAATCCACCGATCTTCAAGGTGATTTTTATTTAATGGTATTGAAAAAAGATGCTGAGAAATTATTGTATGGAACTTATTTTGGAGGCAATGGAGAAAGGGAACATGTGGATGGCGGTACCAGCCGCTTTGATAAAAGAGGGATCGTGTATGAAGCAGTCTGTGGTGGCTGTGGAGGAACTTCTTATTTTCCTGTCACACCAAAAGCACATAGCCCTCACAATGAAAGTTACAATTGTAACAACGCAGTCTTTAAGTTTGACCTCAGTAGTTTGAAAGCAGACTTTGATGTGGATACTTCTTTGATATGTGGTAAAGGTCCTGTAACCTTCACCAATAAAAGTCTTGGTGGTTCCAGTTTCTTATGGGATCTAGGAGATGGCAATACAAGTGCTTCAGCCAGCACATTTGTTCATACTTATACGCAACCTGGAACATATACTGTTCAACTGATCGCAATAGATGAGACCACTTGTATCGGTAGAGATACAGCAGAAAAAATCATTCATGTATATGAACTGCCGAATCCGCAATTTTCGTTGGATTCTGTTATTGTCTGTATAGGTGATACCGTTTTGCTAAATACAGTGAATAATCCTGATTTGACTTATCTCTGGTCTCCCAATCAATACCTGACCAACGCCACTATTTATAATCCGGGAGCTTTTCCTCCTGCCAGTCAATATTACAAGGTACATGTCAAAGATAATGTGACACAATGTGAGAACGATGACAGCGTATTTGTGCTGGTATTAATTCCTATTGCTGATACACGCTATGAAAACATCACCGGCTGCAGCGGTCAGCCTACAATACGTGTTAAAAATTACTCAATAGATTTTATCTATAAATGGAACTTTGGTGACGGAGCAGAGTTAGAAGGCAATAACGCGGAAGTCACTCATAGCTATGCAGAGTTTGGAGATTATATGGTAACTGTTTTAGTATACCGAGGAAACTGTAGCGTTACTGATTCCGTGCAAGTGCATGTACCGCTTGTTAAAATACCCAACCTATTTACTCCAAATTCAGACGGGTACAATGATAAATATGTGATCGAAGGGATGACGAAAAATTGGAAACTGGAAGTCTATAACCGTTGGGGTAATTCCATCTATACGCGCGAACCCTATGATCAGTCCTGGGATGGCGGAGACCTGAGCGGAGGTATTTATTATTTTTTAATTACCGATCCGGCTGGCAACAAGTGTAAGGGCTGGGTACACGTAATGAAGTAAAGAGGTACAAGCAAGGAGCTAGGATTCATCGTACCTCCTAGCTCCTTGCTCTTAACTTATTCGTTATAGCTCTTCCGCATTTAATAAGCTCAGCTCTCCATCCTTATAATTCTCCTTCACAAAATTACACCACTGACAATCCTTATCGCCACAGCCTACGTCAAAATTCAGGTCTAGGATGTTACGGTATACTTCTTTGATTTGTCCTTTCAGAATGGCTTCGTCTTGCGGCGTTACAGGAACTTTGTAAGAAACATACTCTCCGCTTTTCTTATCCGGTTCTAAAAAATCGAACCGTCCGCTTTCAAAAACAAATGTTTGTTTATGTTGGTTGTCGAGTAACAATTTGTAGAAAACCATTTGCCTCCAGTAATCTCCTCCGTTAGGATCCTTGCCACTCGGGCCGTGTACCTTCTTTAATCCGTTTGCAGGATTACCAGTTTTATAATCGATTACCTGCACCAGATTACTTTCTCCACGTTCCATCTTATCAATCATACCGGTTACCGGCACTGCTTCTATCTCTATGTGATCAAAGCGTTGCTCAATGATAAGGTCACGGCTTTGTTGCTTCCACGTTTCAATGTTTTGATCGTAGTTTTCTGATAAGACTTTTTTACCATGCTCCAGCATATTCTCAAACTGGTCTTTGGTAAAGTGAGAATGGTATTTGTTCATTCCCTTTTCAAAGAAATTGAGTAATACTGTTTTCGAAGGATTGTTTTTATCTGGATCTGCCAATAGCTCTTCGAAATAAAATTGCATGGCCAAATGCACCGCGCTACCAAAACCTGAATAAGAATTTCTGGAAGAAGGTACTCGCAATATATTTTCAAAGTAAAAAGAAATCGGGCAGTTCAGGTACTTGTTCAAATGTGTTACACTGAGTTTATAGCCTTCCAGATCTTGTCTGATCTTATCGGTATCCATTACTTCCAGTTTCACCTGACTATTGTTTTTCAAGTTACTGTTCAGGCGATAAGAAGCTACACTGTCTTCGTCTCCTTCTTTTACTTCGATGAAATTGACCGTGTCTCTTACCTCCGCAATGAACTGAGAGGCTTGCGTTTCTTTGCCTTTGCTGTCCTGCACGGCATAACTGATGTGTAATTTTTCAATGGCACGTGTCATGCCTACATAAAACAATCGGCGCTCTTCTTCAATGTCTTCGTGGTCATTATCCGTTGAAAGTAAAGTAGGAGGAAAAACATATCCTCTGTTTTGCTGTCTGCTTTTTTCCCAATTGTTTTGTGTACAACCGATCAGGTATACGGCGTCAAACTCCAAGCCTTTGGAGGCATGGGCTGTTAGGAAGTGCACCCCTTTATTGGAAACGGTAGACTTATACAATGGTAAAGTCAGGCTGTAACGATCCATCGCATTCAGGGTATAAAAGAATTCCTTTACACTGTAATTTTTTTGTTTGTCCGAATCTTCCTTTAGTAAATCAAAAAAGGAACTCAACACCTGAATGTTCCAATTGTGATCCTGCCCTTTTAACAACGTATTCATCATGCCTGATTCATTCAGAATCATCTCAAACAAAACTTGTGGAGTGTTGACATAATACTGTTTCACCCAATTCTCTACTAATGTCGATAAATGACAAACAGCCGGTACAGCTGAAACTCTAATGTCATTAAGATCCTTCGCACTAGAAATGACACTGCGAATAGATTTTTCATAATTTGCTACTGTAGTAATTTTCGCAGCATCCAATGCTGAAATACCAAAAACTGGATAATGCAAAATTTTGAACAATTCATGATCTGCCGAATATGGTTTTTCAGCCTCTTCATACACATACTTCAACATAGAAAGCAACTGACGAATGAAAGGCACTTCCAATACGTTGATCGCTTTCTTTAAATTAAGGGGAATATTTTTTTGTTCCAATGCACTCACCATACGTTCTACAATAGCATGTGAACGATATATGACTGCTATTTTTGATAAGTCTCCGGTTTGTTGGTACAAGTCTTCGAGTTCAGCGATGACAGACGCTTCTTCATGAAATACATTTCTATATTCTTTTACTTCCGGAAGATCTGGCAAGGAGGCAATGCCTTCAGCAGAAGCAATGAGATTTTTATCCAACCCCGGCAAGCGGTCAATCAATCGCTCCTTATTGCATTCGATCAATGATTTGGCCGCATCCAGTATTTTTTGCGTAGAGCGGTAATTACTTTTCATGACAATGCGTGTGAGGTCTGCGCTATATTGATCCACATAACTCACAATGTTTTTCATACTCGCACCCTGAAAGCGATAGATGGATTGATCATCATCACCTACTACAAATATATTCGGCGCCTCATCGTAAGAGGACAATTCATTTAAGATTTCATTCTGCGCATTGCTTGTATCTTGGTATTCATCCACCAGGATATATTGAAACCTTTCCTGGTAATTGAAGAGTAAATCTTTGTGAGACTTAAAGACTTTCAGTACCCATAGAATCATGTCATTGAAATCGTAGCGTCCCTTGTGCAATAGCAAGTCCTGGTAAGCTTGATAATAGCTTGCCGCTTCTAACAGCTTTGCCATTTTTAATTCTTCTTCCTGTATGAGTTTAATTTTTAGATCTCCTTTAGTGTAACCCTTACCGCTTTTTTTATAGATATATTTTTCATCCAATGGCAAACCCTGAATATAATCCTTTGCCGCGCGTTCAATCCCTTCATGCGTCAGGTATTCCTTCTTCATGGTATCAAACAATTGCTTCAAACTTTTGATGGCAAATTTTTCCGCATCGTCTTTCAGTTCGCGGATGATACTGCCGGATGGAATGCTTCTGTACAACTCCTGATAAAATTGCATCGTTTCCAACTCGGACACCGGCTGCAATTCTCCTTTGCTGAAATAATGACGGTTGTAAGTAATGACTTCATTGCAAAACGAATGAAAAGTATGTATGCTTACCTTATACGCCATCGGCCCCATGAAACGCAACAGGCGATTGCGCATGGCGATGGTACCGGCATCGGTAAATGTCAGACATAAGATGTTCGAAGGATTAACCTGCAAGTCTGGATTTAGCAACAACTGTCCGATACGTGCCGATAATACTTGTGTTTTCCCTGTACCCGGACCGGCTAGCACCAACACTGGACCATAAGTCGTTTCTACCGCTTTTCGCTGCTCAGGATTGAGCTTTGAGAGTATGGACGTAAAGATTTGTTCGTTGTGTTGTTTTGCCTGCATAATACCGTATGTAGTAATAAGAAGGGGAAATTATTACTCATTAACAAATATACAAAATTGCTCCGAGCTGTATTTGCGGACAAAATAATTAGGTCCGTATTTTGTTAGTTATATCGTTAGAAGCATGTTTGTCGAAATCAAGGTTGTGTTGCAAAAAATTACATTTTACTTCTTTTTGTTTTCTCCCTTCATCGGTCTCGCTCAGGAAGATTCTATTACAGCTAGACAATTGCGAAAGGAGCGCAGAGCTGAGCTAAAAGAATTTGCAAAAGTAGCGGATACTTCTTATTACATCTCTTATCACTCTCAGGTTACAGGCCGCATATACTTATCGAGAAAATCGACTTCGCTTTCCATTCAAAATGCGGCACACCATGAAGACCTTAATTTCAGGCCTAATTCATCATTGAACTTAGGGATTGGGGCCACATACAAATGGGCAACCATAAACATTGCCTATGGCTTTGCCTTCTTAAATTTCCTCAATCCCAAAGAAGAATTAGGCAAAACAAAATACCTGGATCTGCAATGCCACCTGTACGGCAGAAAGATCATTATTGATGGATTCGGTCAATTCTATAAAGGATTCTATTTGGCGCCACGAGGAACAGCCACTACAGAAGACTCTTATTACTTAAGAGAAGACATGCACGTCAATCAAATCGGTTTATCCATGCAATATGTCGTCAACAACCGCAGGTTTTCTTACCGGGCTTCTTTCCTGCAAAATGAATGGCAAAAAAAATCTGCCGGTGCTGTATTGATTGGCTTCGAATCTTATATTGGCAATGTACGTGCCGACAGTAGTATGATTCCAAATCGATTCGATACTACCATGGCAAAAAAGAACATCCGTGAATTTCGTTTTTACAAAACCGGACCGAATGTAGGATGCGCTTATACGCTTGTTTATAAAAAACATTTCTTTGTCACCGGCTCTGTAGCGGGAAGTCTTGGAGTAGGAAACAATACGATTATCAGCGACGAAGGTCGTGCTCAAAACTTTGGTCTCAGTACCAATATTTTTCTTCGTGCTTTCGCCGGCTACAACTCTGAGAAGTGGGCCATCAGCGCTATTTATACCAGCAACGATGTCGGTGTAAATCCAGGGACCATCTCTACCCGAATTTCCTTAAATACATCTAACATACGGTTGAATGTAGTATACCGCTTTCCTCCTCCCAAGCGTGTCAAAAAACATCTCGATGTTATGGATAAAACAGAGAAGTACATCAAGGAGAAGATTGATTATGATCAGTTGAAATAAGTGGTCTTATAATATGAAAGAATTTGTACCACAGTCTGTCTTGCCCCTAATCCCCTAAATGGGGCTTCATTCTAGAAATAGTAAAGCCTATAGTTTAAAAACAAAGAAGCTCATTGCAAAATTTACAATGAGCTTCTTTGTTTAGTGATTAGTGAAGTCCCCTTTAGGGGATTAGGGGCTTGACAGTTGGATTAACAACTGTCAAGCTATTTTCTAATATCTTCTATAACGCTCGTCTTCAATGTCTGCGAAGAACTTCATTGCTTCATCGCTTTGATAGTCTACTCTGTTTGTTCTGGAGCTTAATGCTTGCGTGGAATATGTTTTGTAATCTGTCGCTTCAGGAGCTAGTGTTACCAAAACAGGCTTCACTAAAGAAACTCCATTTTCACCAACGATGGGTTGGCTGGCAGTACCTTGTTTCAAACCAAACACTGCACCAGTTGCTAACGGATCGTATCCTATTGAACCTACAATGCCCGAAGCCATTGTAACATCAGAAGCCGTACCTGTTTGCGCCTGTGCACCGTAATTCTTAGCGATGTCAGCGAAAGAACCAGATAAGCCTTTCAGTTTTTCACTGATTGTTTTGCCTTTCTTCTCCATCAACACTTTGCGTTTTACGTCTTCTCTTACATCGTCTACAGAAGCAGTACCTTTGTCTCTTTCACCTGTAAGAATAGCTACTACAAATTTGTTATCGATCGTGAATACCTGAGATACCTGACCCAATTCAGCATCGTTGTATGCCCAACGGATCAACTCTCTCGCATTTTGCAAAGCAGACAATCCCGGATCATTAGGTGCTACATTTTTTTGATCGTATTTCTGAACTTTACCTTTTACAGACAGTTTCAAAACTTCTGCGTTAAACGCAGCCGTATCTTTTACTGTCGCAGCAAAATTATCTGCTTTGGTATAGATGCTATCTGTTGTTTCTTCTGATGGCTCAATAGTAGAAACTACAGTACCTATCAAAAACTTCTTATTGGTTTTCGGCTGTGTGATTTTAATGATATGGTATCCGAATTCTGTCTCTACCAGGTTAGGCAACAATCCTGCAGTGCTTGAAGCAAAACATGCTTTCTCGAAAGCACCTACCATTTGGCCTTTACTAAACCAACCCAAATCTCCACCTCTTGTAGAAGTACCATCTGAACCGTATTGCTTCGCCATATCAGCAAAGTTGGCACCGCCTTTAATTTGATTCAATACATCCTGAGCTTTTTGTTTCGCGGCTGCTTTTGCTTCCGGAGTTTGTGCTTCTGCACGCAACAAAATGTGTGAAGCACGAACAGAATAGTTAGTGTCTGATTCTACTTTGATGATTTTGTACAAAGAGAAATTTGCGCCATCTGCATAAGGACCATATACTGAATCTTTTTGCAAAGCATTCAATCGGTCAGACAATGACGGAGGCAATTGAGAAGCGGTTTGGTAAGCAGGCAATGCCGCTGCGTTTGAATTGTTCTCAATGAAAGTAGTATCGTTATCTGTTTGTTTAAAGTCAACAATCAGTTTTTCGATTTCTTTTTTAATCACCACACTGTCTTTGTAAGTAGGTGTCACATCAAATACAGCGTATACCAATGAACGACCAGCTTCTACTTTGTATTCTTCTTCGTGCTTGCTGATGTACTCTTTGATGTCGCCGTCAGATACTTCAACGGTAGAATCTACGATCGAAGAAAAAGGAACGAATACAAAATCAACATTTGCTTTGTCTGATTGTGCGTGGTACAATTTTTTTGCTTCTGCTTTCGTCACGTATTCTGACTTTTTCAACAGGTTAGCGAATTTCTCTTTCAAACGAACTTCGTCCAATTGGAATTCTATTAAACGCCATTTCATTTGAGTCGTTTGATCTACCTGATCAAAGTTTTGCAAAAAGTTGGTGACCGCAGATTTGTTAAAGCCTTGCTGATCTCCACCGAAAGCGCTCTTGATGTAGGAGTGAATAAAGTTACCCTGCACCATGTCAAATTTTTCATCCTCCGTGATGGTCAAGCCTAAGTCTTTAAACTCATCCACGTATACATATTTGTAGATCAATTTATTCCATGCTTGTTGCTGGATGTATTGTCTTTCTGATTCCGTAACACCTTTACCGCTTTGGATTTGGTATTCCGCTTCCTGATTAGCCACTGTATTTTGATATTCTACTCCATCAATGGAAGTACCGTTGATTTCACCAACGTTGTTTTGATTTCTAAACAGAATAGAGTTAGGACCAAAAAATTCATTGCCTAACAAGAATAACAATAAGCCGATAGCGATAAAGCCGACAACAAGGCCGGACCTTTGATTGATTTTATTAAAAACTCCCATATTAACGTATTTTACAGAAAGGCAATTTAATTAGTTTATGTAGTAAAAACCAAACAATAGACGGGTTTGGCGGTATTTATTTCGAGAATTTATTATGGTGTCTTTTACTAAGACGGAAAAGGAATAGAATTGTAAACAGTGATTAGAAGAGCAGATGCATGCTTTATTGGTATGATTAGCGGTTTTGGGCGTTTCCCCGCCTATGACTCAGCAGGATATTAAAACTTCTTTGGCGGGGCCGGGCTCTCGCGGCAAGTCCGCCCACCGCACAAATCCTGCACACTTCGGGCTTTCTGCTCGATCCCTAACGCATGAAAGCAAAAGTTTGAGCACGAGCAATACTTCATTTACTGTTTCTCCGCTCTGTTTCTGTTTCTCATTTTGATAGCTGTGGGCTTTCCGCTCCTATCCCTCAGCCGATGAATGAGTCAAACTTACTTCTTCCCTTTCGGTTTCGAAACTGTTGTCTGCTTTGGTTTGCCAGTTTCCAGCGCCTTTTTCTTTCTCAAAGTATACAAAAGGAAAAGACCGGAAGATACCATAAGAAAGAAATAACTCGTCTGAATTCCATTTTTCATGCCCTGGTGTACACCAATGATCAGGAAAGCGGCAGATAGCGCCAATAGAATGGTTTCGGTAAGTTTCATTCTGTAAAATATTTTGTGCCGATCGGTTTTTTAAGGCTGTACCTAGAAAAGTCCTGTGTGGCTTGTAACCCTTCTCCTGTAATGTGTTCCGTCGGAGTTTTGATCATTACAAATTGTTTGTCCGGTGTATAGATCTTCTTTTTATTCGAATCCCAAAACAACTTCTCGGTATGCAATTCTTTTTTTTCGGCAAAGTTCTGAACCACTACATCACCTTCTACCCGGTAAATAGAAGTTGATTTCTCCTGATATCCTTTTTGGGACGTCAATACTGCTTCTTGCTTTCCATGCTCGTTGAAGAACTCTACCCGAACGCCTTTCAAAAATTCTTTGTCACCGTTCTGGTATTCCAATTCTTTACCCGCATTGAATTTCACTCTTAAGATAGCCGAGTCGCTGAATAAAGTCTGCAGAGAATCGGTCTCCATCATTGGCCCCTGGTAGACTTTCATTTCTTCCATAGGCTTCGCATCTTCTTTGCATGAAAAAAGCACGCTCAGTGTCAAGACCGCTAGCAGCAAAGCTGATCGACTTATTGTATTCTTCGCTTGATAAACCATTTGTCTGTAATCAGGATCCCGACATGAAAACGCACATACAGTTCTTGTATAGCCTCTGTGCTGATGGTGCCCCGTTGACCAACGACTACTGCCAAGTTAATTTTAGGAAACGTTGCTCCGGATAAGGCACGTGTACCCACGGGTAAGGTCACTCCCAAACTACCAGATATATCGTTCAACTGCTTACCGGAAATCACATAAGGAAGTTGAGCAAAACTAAATCCTGCGCGGTAAGTAGGTGTCTTAAATTGTTTTCTGCTGACTGGTCTGATCTCCGCGCCTATGCCCAGATTCCAGGCCAAGCGGTACGTATCGTTGCTGAAATTTCCATATTCAAAATTCGTCCAGTTCGAAACTCCTCCTTCTACACCCACCATCCAGCGATTGGGTTTATCGATGCTCATACCAAAAGTAAACTGAGCCGGTAAATTAGCCTTCTGTGTAGTGCCGGAAAGCAATGAATCTTCAGAGATCGCGCCGGTACTGGACTTTCTAATCCTGTATTCATTGACGGTCAATTGCATCGGTGTAAAAAGCTGCAAAGTTGCTCCTGCATTCCAGAAAATACCGGAAGGTACCAACACACTATCTTTCCACACATAAAATTCTTTGCGGTAATGAACGGACGGTTTAATACCTAGTGCTTTGTGATTAATGCGTCTTCTGATACCGTATTGTACGTCGTTAGGTTTGCTGGCCAGCACCGAAGTAGTAGTGGTAGTCGCTGGACCAAACAGATACTCCAGACCTAGACCAACACTTAATTGCTTAGTGACACCCCAACCATTGTTGAGGCCGATTTGATACAAGCCTCCTTTGCCCTCATAAGAGTATTGCATATTCTGATTAGTAGGATCACCTACTATGGGTACAGTCTTTGAAAAAGAATGGTCTTTTACAGAATAGGGTTGTATGGAAGCTGTCGTATTCCAAACTTTTCCAATCGGAACTGACAAAGCAAAATAACGAAAGTTGGCACCGGTATTGGTTTCCAGCGTCTTGTTAATAGAAAGTGCCTTGTATTGAAAAGTACCCGCACCTTCAAACTTTATAAGGGAGTCATTGTATAAACCTTTTTTATTGACACTGGCAGCGGGGTTTGACAATTGCACGTAATCGCGGTTATAACCGGATACAGAGATGCCTCCCGTACCCAAATTTTGAATGGTTACCGGAGCTACAACATCGCCGATTCCTATTTGTGAATAAGGAGAATTACCTAAGCCCTGAGCCTTAGAAAATGCAGGAAATAGTACGATGACTAAAAAGAAAAGAAAAACGAATTTACGCGACATTATATTCCAGAACCCTATTCAACCCTATCAAAACCAATGAATCTTCCGTAAAGATGGTTGTATTAATTATGTTTTCAAA
>JACMQM010000267.1 GCA_014376985.1 Cytophagaceae bacterium
CCAGTCCCCGCTACAACAAAAGCCGTAGAGCGTTAGAAATTAACGAACTACGGCTTTTTCTTTTTAGATACGTACAGATACCGTACAACAAAGGTGGGATTTTTAGATCCGTAGGGACAGTCACAAAGGTTGATTTTATAATGTTAGTAATGCTTCCAGTGGGTTTAACATTAAATTTTACTGGCGGCATTAAGCAAATAAACACCGCATGTTCTATCTTTTTCGAGTGCTTCAGACAAGCCCTCGCCCAGATTTGCTGTAAACAATTTCAATAACTGCTTTAAGATTTCAAATTCACTCAATTTAGTAATAAAACAAAAGGCGCCAAGCTGTGCGGCAATCTCCAACTCTCTTTGATGATTTGATGTGGATATCATGACCACAGGAATGTGCCTGTAAGTTTTATTCTCTTTCAAGGTTTTAAGGCATTCCCATCCATTCATAACGGGCATATTAATGTCAAGAAAAATTATATCCGGCTTTTCATTTAATTCTTCTAACTTCTTCAAAGCCTCACGGCCATTGGTTGCAATGTGTAAGAAGATTGTATTATCGACACTCATCAGAGCTTCGCAAAACATTTCAGTGTCATCGCTGTCGTCATCGACAAGTAAAAAAATTTTCTTGTGCATAGCTGTAACTTTTTATCTTTTTTGTTCTACAGGAATAGTTATTGTAAACGAAGCACCATCTGACGTTCCGCTTGCTGTTATAGTGCCTCCATGCCGCTCTACAATTTTTTTGCAAAGCGCAAGGCCCAAACCGGTTCCTTCATATTTGTCTTTAGAGTGCAAGCGTGTGAAAGTATCAAAAATTACTGTTGCATGTTCTTTTTCAAATCCTATTCCGTTATCGGACAAGGTGAGCTTTACAAATGTTTTACCTTGACTCTCTACAAATTCAGACATGATATTAATGTAAGGTGCCTCTCCTGTTTTTGCAAACTTAATAGAGTTGTTAATCAGGTTGTAAAATAACTGGTAAAGCAATACAGATAAGCCTTCTATTATAGGCAAATCACCGTAATTGATAGTTGCACCTGTTTTTTGAAATGCAACTTCCAAATCCGTTTCAATATGCTGCATTATCTCGTTTAAGTTTACCTTTTGAAAAGATTGATCATTAGCATCAATAATAGAATAGGCCAGAACTCCATCAATCATTGAATACATCCGGTCAGTCGCACTTTGTATGCGTTCAAGAAACCGGTTGCCGGTTTCATCTAACTTTCCATGCTGTTGAAGTCGGTTTGCAAAAGTCTTCACTTTTCTTACGGGCTCTTTTAAATCATGTGAGGCTACATGGGCAAATTGTTGTAAGTCTTCATTAGACCGTTGTAATTCTTGTGTACGTTCAGCTACAGTAGCCTCTAATTTCTCAGTAAATGATTTTTGCTCATGGATATCGGTTAATGAGCCAACCCACTTATTTACTTTCCCATCCACGCCCATTACTGGTTGGCCGACGGAATAAAACCAATGGTAGATTCCACCTTTGTTTTTAAGTCTTACCTCGTGTTGATATCCTTCCGTTCCTGCAAACATTTGGTTCCGATACGCTATTAACCGCTCGCTATCCTCAGGATGCATCATATAGCTCCAGGCCTCCGAAACCCCATCAATACCGGAATATTCCTTCCAATTATTTGAGCCGTATTCCATAGTACCATCTGCGTTCATTACCCATACCATTTGCGGAAGCTTCTCAGCCAAAGTACGAAAACGACTTTCACTTTCAGAAAGGCTAAGTTGTGCTTCGCGCATATCATTAATGTCAACGCTTGTGCCTATGCTATATAAGGTGCCATCAGGCAGATTAACCGATGCGCTGTTCGCCAGAAAATACCGGTATGCCCCATCATGGCGTTTTAACCGCAACTCTATTTGATAACTAGCAGATTTAGCAAAAGCTTGCTGAATGGAGGTCATTACAAATTCTATGTCATCGGGGTGTATTACTTCCGACCAATCAGATGGAAAGTTTTCTGCCGTTTTGCCAAAATAATCTAATGTATAAGTATTAACATACTGTATGCTGCCATCAGAATTAATTGCCCATACCATGTTAGGGGTTAGATCAGCAATAATACGAAAACGTTCTTCGCTTTCCTTAATTTGCGCTTCCGCTTGTATGCGTTCAGTAATGTCAACTGATGAACCAATAAACCCCAAAAAATCGTTATTGGCTGCTGTAATGGGATTGCCTTGCGCAATGAACCAACGCCAATTCCCATCGGCTCTTAACAAGCGGTACTCCAATGTGTAAGAACGGCGTTCGGCAATGGCTGTATTAATTGTATTAAATGTGGATTGAGTATCCTCCGGATGAACAATTTTTTTCCAATCAGGAATATCTTCCTCCGAAGATACTCCTATAAAATCAAGAAACGTTTTGTTGTAATAAGATGATAAACCATTGGCATCGAGTGTCCAAATAAGAAGCGGTGATGCATCGGCCATCGTACGAAACCTGTATTCGCTTTCTTTAATTTTTTCTTCGGCTTCTTTGCGTAAGGTAATGTCGCTGAACAAAACCACAAACTTGTCCTTCTCACCTGGACAAATCTTGATTTCATGCCAGCTGTGATTGAATTCAAAATAGTACTCAAACACAGCAGGGAGTTGGTTTTCTACCACCGCGGCATAGGTCTCTATCAACCGTTGATCCATTGTAGGAAAAACCTGCAGGATGGTTTTACCAAGCACCGTTTCTTTGCTTAATCCTGTTTGCTTTTCATAGGAGGGATTTAACTCCAACATGTAGTAGTCAATCCCTTTACCTTCTTTGTTGCGAACCAGCTCGCAGAGTACAAAGCCTTGGTCAATGGAAGTGAAAAGGGTACGGTATTTTTCTTCGGATTGCTGCAAAGCTTGTTCGGCTTTTGCTCGTTCAACGGCTGCCCAGGCGCGTTCGGCTGTTTCTCTGGTTAGTTGTACCTCTGATTCTGTCCATTTCCTTGGCTTGCTTTGCACAAGAGATAGCATTCCCACCGACTTGCCGTTTTTATTAACCGGTATATTGATAAAGGAAATATTCTGTAGCTTTATGCAAAGCTGTTTTAATTTTTCATCTAAAATATCGGTGTTATGCACATCATCAACTATAAAAGGATGCCTCTTATCCAACAGATTTTTAAATAGGGTGTAGCTGCTTATAAGATACATACCTGCAACGGAGGGCAGGTCTCCACGCACGGCGTCACGGTTGATAATGAGATGATCCCCTTCGATAGTACAATAATGACACCAGTCCGCGCCCATATAATCCAGAGCTAATTTTGTTACAGCTTCCTCAATATCCACGGGATTTCTAGACAAACGAAGCGCATCGCTCAGCTTCAACAGGAAAGCTTGTTGTTTTTCGCTTTCTTCAATTTTTTTTCTTGCTAAAACTTGTGCGGTAACGTCTATACCATATATCAGTAATCCGTCTATTTCTCCATCACTATTATGAGATGGCTGGTTTACATAATTAAAATACACTTCTTCTAATTTTCCATTTCCCCGATCTAACATGGAGGGTACTTCGTTACCAATAAAAGGTTTGCCCGTGTTGTAAACAGTATCAAAAATTTCAAAAAAACCTTGACCTTCTAGTTCGGGCAACGCTTCCCGTAATGGTTTTCCTATAATATCTCTTTTGCCGATAAGCTGTAAATACATTGCATTGGCAAGTTCAAATACATGTTGCGGACCTCGAAGCACTCCGATAGCCGCAGGTGCTTCCATAAATAAATTGCGCACATTGCCCTTTAGTGACTCTCTAAAATTTACTATTTTTATTTGAGCCTTTACTCTTGCCACCAATTCTTTAGCCGAAAATGGTTTTACCAGATAATCATCAGCGCCTGTTTCCAATCCTTCTATTCTTGATTCTTCACCGGCACGAGCAGTGAGGAAAATGACAGGAATATTAGCAGTTGATTTGTTGCTTTTAATTTCTTTCAATAAGCCAATACCATCCATCACCGGCATCATAATGTCCGATAGCACCAGGGCAGGTATTACTTCAGTCATCTTGCGCAACGCATCGGTTCCGCTGTTGGCAGTAATGACATTAAAATTCGATGACAGAATAGAACGAAGATGTAAACGCATGTCGGCATTATCATCAACCACAAGAATAGTTGGAAGTTCTGGCTTGTGTTGATTTAAGAGTAAATTTTCTCTTTCTGATTTTTCTGCGTCTAGCAGTGCCTGTGCTTCATCAATGTAAAAGCTAGCTGAAATTGCATATGCATCTATTTCGCTTTTATCAATGTGTTCTTCATTTAAATGTGCTTTGCCGAAAGGGATTTTTACAGTGAATACACTTCCTTCATTGATCTTGCTCTCTACACCGATGGTGCCACCATGCAATTGCACCAATTCTTTTATCAGCGATAAGCCAATGCCTGTTCCTTCATACGTTCTGCCCGAAAGATTTTGCACACGGTGAAAGCGTTCAAACATTTTAGGCAGCTCATTTTCAGGAATTCCAACGCCTGTGTCGTGTACTTTCATCACTGCAAAATCTTTTTCAGCAGATAGCTCTACGGTAATTTTCCCTTGCAGTGTATATTTAAAAGCATTGCTTAAAAGATTAAAAACAATTTTTTCCCATATCTCCTTATCAACATACACAGGCTGAATGTTGGAATCTGCTTTTACGATAAGTTCTAAGCCGGCTTTATCTATTACGGAATGGAAATTAGCGGCAAGATTTTTTGTAAGTGAGACGATATCTGCCAAACCAAACACGCCCTGTTGTCTTCCGCTTTCAACGCGGCTGAAATCAAGCAGCGTATTTACCAACTTGAGCAAACGAATTGCATTGCGATGTGTGGTTTCGAGATTTTGCTTTTCGCTTTCGCTAAAATTATTTTGTTCTTTACCTAATAAATCTTCTAGCGGACTTAATATAAGTGTAAGCGGTGTGCGAAACTCATGGCTGATGTTTGAAAAGAAAATAGTTTTAGCTTTATCAATTTCAGCAAGTGCTTCAGCCTTTTTTCGCTCTTCCTCGTAAGCCCGTGCTTTAGTTAAAACTGTGGTCACAGAGGCAGTTAAAAGCTCATAAAACAGCAGGTACTTTTCATCCAGTTTTCGACGCGCACTCAAGCCAGTTACTAATAAGTAATTATTTTTATAAGTACCACGAAGCACTATGGGGAATACCACGGCTTGTTCAGGCGGTTCGGAATATGGGCCACAATTAAACGCACCAAACCTTTTACTCAGTTCGTTAACCTGTACCCCCTTTTCATTTGGAATGACTTCGCTAAACGGCCAATTATTTAGAGAATGTTCTCCAAGAGTAACTTTTGCAGAGGCAAGAGACGAATTCCTTTCAATACCTACACAGCCCTCCAAGTTTGCTTCTTTTCCATCGTCAGCAATGGAGTACAACAGTACAAACGGGAGATCCAATTCAAAACCTTTTAAGCATTCCAATATAAGTGCGGATGCTTCTTCTACATTTCTGTTATTTACAGTGTAATTCGATAAAATATGTAAAATGTTTAATCTCCTTTCTGCCAGTATTTGTTGTGTCATTTCTATAACAGGGTGAAACAATCCACCTACACCGCCTGTTTCGTCCAGAATAGGACTAAAAGAGAAGGTGAAAAAAGTTTCCTCCTTATATCCATATCGATCAAGAAAAATGCGTTGGTTTTCAAGAAAGCGTGTTTCACCTAACGATGCCTCTTCAAATGCTTGTCCAATAACAGGCCATGCTGAAAGCCAGCACTCCTTAAAATCCTGGCCCATAGCCGTTGGATGCATATCGCCAGTTATTGGCCAATAGCCATCGTTGTAAATTTGAACTCTGTTGTGACCCCAGGCAATCGATATAGGAAAACTAGAGGCAATACACAAGCTTACAGTAGTTCGTAAGCTTTGAGGCCAGGTATCCATTGAACCCAAAGGTGTTTTAGACCAGTCTTTAGAACGGATGACTTTACCCATCTCACCACCACCGGAAAGGAAATCGAGCTTTGTACTTACAGTTGTTTCTTTCATCGATTGTGGATTGAGCTGCATTATGTAAAAAACCCTTTCATGCACCAAGAAGTATCGGTTTTACTTTTGGCTAAATCAAGTTCAGACAAAAGTCATAAAGCTTAAATTTACAAAACATCTTAATATATTTTATTTTATTATACTTTGATTTACAAGTACATTTCATCCGATCTATTTAGACCGAAGAGCCCTTTGAAGTGATTTACAATATAAAAGGGTGCGGTATTGCGCAGCAATTGAATCCAATGGCAACTAATCGATAAAAGCCTAAAGAATTTCAATTAAGATGGATCAAAGTTTCCGAATGGATAGTTGTGCACGGCTACATATGAAGTAGCGTATTGGGCCTTGGACATTGGCTGAGCTGTGGGAACGTGATTGGTAAAGGGAGGCTAGTTCCTTTTTTTTATTTTTAATCATTTAGAATGATAATTCTCGGCGAAACTCGACCCCGCATGCTTTTATAGTACAAGATTGAAAATCTTGCGTGTCTATCAATTTCACCACGAGGAGATTTTAATGAAACTATTAGTCTCGTCTCATATGCATATTAGTATATTTTTAAAAAAGGTTGCTTTGTTAATCCCATATTTTATTCATTCTACAGTCTTCACTTTAGAAGTGATTTTGATATACTTCTTCATTGTCTTGTAATCCTTATGACCGGTTATCCCCATTACAGTTTCAGGTCGCATACCTTTTTC
>JACMQM010000268.1 GCA_014376985.1 Cytophagaceae bacterium
CAATCTGCTAAGTGGATCGGACGCTGTCCTTCTTGTGGAGAGTGGAATACCTATGTAGAAGAACTGATCGTAAAAGATGATAAAAAAAGCGGCTGGAAAAGTTCGTCTTTACAAATTGCCTCCAAGCCCAAAACATTTAACGAAATCCAATCAGACCGTGAAGACCGTGTCAGCTCAGCTGATCAGGAATTAGATCGTGTGTTAGGCGGAGGTATTGTAGCCGGTTCGATTGTATTGATAGGCGGTGAACCAGGTATAGGAAAATCAACTCTGATGCTGCAAGTGGCGCTCAACCTAAAAGAACATAAAGTCCTGTATGTATCCGGTGAAGAAAGCGAACAGCAAATCAAGATGCGTGCAGAACGCATCGGTATTCAGCATCCCAATTGTTATGTACTCAATGAAACCGGTACACAAAACATCTTCAAGCAAATCGAACAATTGCAGCCGGATATCCTGATCATTGATTCGATACAAACCTTACAATCTTCCTTCATAGAATCCGCAGCGGGCAGTGTTTCTCAAGTGCGCGAATGTACTGCCGAACTTTTAAAATATGCCAAGGAATCCGGAACACCGGTTTTCCTGATCGGTCACATCACCAAAGAAGGTACACTGGCCGGACCAAAAGTTTTAGAACACATGGTCGACACGGTTTTACAATTTGAAGGAGACCGCAACAACAGTTATAGAATTTTACGCACGACGAAAAATCGTTTCGGTTCTACTTCAGAACTTGGTATCTACGAAATGCGTGGCAGCGGTTTGAGAGAAGTGCCTAACCCTTCTGAAATATTACTATCACAACGCGAAGAGAATCTGAGCGGCATCGCCATCGGCGCTACATTAGAAGGTAATAGACCTTTGCTGATTGAATTGCAATCGCTGGTGAGTGTCGCTACTTACGGCACTCCGCAACGTACATCTACCGGTTTTGACTCGAAGCGATTGAGTATGTTGCTTGCCGTATTGGAAAAACGTGTCGGCTTCCGCATGGGTAATCAGGATGTATTTCTGAACATCGCCGGTGGTTTGAAAATCGAAGACCCTGCTATAGATCTAGCGGTCTGCGTAGCATTGGTTTCTTCCTTTGAAGATAAAATTATTTCTGCTGACGTATGTTTCGCCGGAGAAATCGGGCTGGGTGGAGAAATTCGCGCCGTCAATCGCATTGAACAACGAATCTCCGAAGCAGAGAAACTCGGATTCAAACATATTTTTGTTTCCCGTCTTAATGCTAAAAGTATTGAGAAAGAAAAGTATGGCATTCAGGTGCATACGGTTGGAAAACTGGCGGAAGTGTTTGATAACTTATTGTAGGTTGACAGATTTGTTATTAAGGTAAAAAGTGAAGGGTGAACAGTGAAGAGTAATTTGATTTACCGTTCACTGTTCACCCTTCACTTTAATTTTTATCCCAATAATTTTCAATACCTCTACTTTGGTGAGAGAATCGCTCCACTATTCAATTATAATCTTCCCGCTGTAAACCTCACCTTTCTTATCGGTTGCCTTATAATAGTGCATGCCTTTTCTCGAAGAGGTATTTAACTCTACTGTTTTTTGATTCGTCTGTACGCTGTATACCGACTGGCCAAAGGCATTTAACAATTCAAAGCTCTGCACGTCTTCAGGAAAAGTAAATGTAGCGTGATCGTGCGCTGGATTTGGGAAAACAAGCGCTGTACGTTTTGAATCTGTTCCTTCAAAAACACTGGTGCTGATAGCCACACGATTTTTCACCTGGTTTGTCAGCACGGGAATATTGTAATCAAAGTAAATAGCCGCGCTGTTTGGAATAATGTCTCCGGCAATTACATTTTTCTTCAGGTTGATCTTATAGTTTACAAAGCCATGACTTCCCGCCTCATTGGTATTGCTGTCCGGAAGAAAAATTCTGTCGAAGACAAACTCCAAGACATTGTTCTGCAAAAGTGTTACAGTTACCGGATGGCTAGACTGAATATCACGCAAGGTTGTCGGATCCAGCTTAGCATCTAGCGTATCATGCACCACTACAAATTCCGCATAAAATGTTCCGGTATTCTGGAAACGGATGTGATAATTCATGATGGTATCTTTCTCATACGTTAAATCACCCGTTTTGAAAGATTGTATATCGTTAGGATCATAAGAGCCTACAACGGTTTGCTTCAGTAGATAAGTATTCGTTGTTTCTTCAAGATCACCAGTCAAAGGGTAAGCTGTTGCTGTTACGTTAAAGTGTGTATTGAGCAACACAGTAGGAGCAATCTTACCGACAAAACTAAAATGTACTACCTCATTAATTCCTAGATTGTTCAGATCAAACACCAGCTTGTGAAGAGCAGGATCGTATGATGCCGGGAATTGAGAAAAGCCTGACAGCTCTTCTATTTCATTCAACTGAATTTCAACCGTACCGGAAGACAATTCTTCCGTTCCAACATTTCTGACATACACATCATAGTAATAAGAGAAACCAGGGCGCACGACGGTTGAATAAATAGCCGTATGCAAATCCGGACCGATGGCAGTAGGCACCAATCCAATGTTGTAAGTATAATCATTTGGAGCACTTACTGTTTGAGATTGCCCGTTTGCAGGACACTGATCAGGATAGTAAGGAGAAGAAACATAGGTATTTATTTTATAAGTTCCATTGTACGGGTAGCGCAATGAATACGCTCCAGCATTATTAGAAATACTACACAACCCATGCTGTGTGGCAATATTAGTACCTATTACAACCTCATTTACGATGACGGGTTCACCTGCATCTTTCGTACAGTTGTTATTGTTGTCCTGGTAAAGCACTCCACTGATATTACCCTGACATCCGGCTTCTGTATTGAGAAAAGTATATTCATAATCGCCGCATCCTTCCGCATCGGTGCTATATAGATTATACCAACCAATTCCAAGTCCTGATATATTCTGCGTTACTTGGTTATTAGACCATCTGTAAATATAAGGTGATGTGCCTCCGGAAATATGCGCGTTGATAGCACCATTTTGATTGTTGCAGTCCGCAAAAGTGGTGGTAAAAGTGGCCTTCACAGGTGAATAACGCTCTATCTTTGCTGTCTTTATAATCTTACAATTTTCTGCATCTGTTATCGTCACTGTATAATAACCTGAAGAGCGATTGGATAAAAACAATACACCGGTCTCGCCGCTTGCCCATGCGATAGTATAAGGTGCTGTACCACCGGAATAGTAAGCTGTTACTTCGCCGTCCTGACGCAGGCAATATTCCTGTTTCGACTGGTAAGCAGAACCACTTAAACCCCCTGATGTATTGGAAAGGTAGAAACTATAATCTCCAAAACATCCCATGTTGTCTTTTACACGAACCTTGTAGCTACCTGTCGTCAAACCAATTTGTGAAGCGCCAATCTTTACAGGTGAAGTATTCCAGATATAAGTATAGGGTGCTGTAGTACCCGTAACACTTATGACTGCCTCCCCATCTGGCTTGGTACAGGTGGCAGGTTTATACTGATGATCAACTGTAAAGGTTGCTATGGAACCAATCTCTATTGTTTGTACAGTACGTTCAATTGGCTGCTCATTGACATATTCAACAAATGAGATCGGACAACCATTGGCATCTGTGGCCTGAACGGTGATAAGATCACCTGCCGCAAGGCCAGTTATTGTCTCGTCAGTTGATCCGTTTGACCAGCTCACGGTGACAGGGGCAGCGTAAGTGCCATAAAGGTCAATGGATGCGCTACCGTTAGCAGTTGGGCAATTCGCAGGGGAAGATGAAACACGCGCTTTTCCAAAAGATATGCCTATGGAATCACGAGAGTATAATCCTAGTGCATCTATAACAACCAAGCTATAACCCCCAGGTTGTATATTGGCCAATACAGGACCAGTTCCAATCACATCATCGTTAATGTCATACCAAGAGTATGAATAAGGAGCTGTTCCTCCGACTACGTTTGAACCGAGTGTCCCAAGATCGCCATGACAAGAGGGTGCCGTCTGGGTAGTAATGCCGGCATAAAAGTTTTGACTTTGCGCCTCTTGTGCAATAAAAAGACACAGGATTGCAGACAAGAGTCCATTTAAAAATAAGTTTTTCATAGTGATAAAAGGATTTGTTTAGCCTTAAAAAGATACTATTTGCTTTTAATTCAACGAGTTAGAATATTTTCTTGCATGAAGCAGTTCTTCCTGGCAAGTATTATTTCTAATTAGACTCTGATTCCTAGGATTTCGCTTCCGTTTATTTTACTATTGCAACAGTGTTGCAAATTAAATTCATACGGTCCGTTTTATTGGTATGCGCTTATGTATGCCTTTCTGTTTTCTTGGTAGAGAAAACAGTGGTACCGCTTTTACACCAACACCACGAAGTTCATGCCTCTGTCAAAGGCGATAGCCTGCAGCAAACTACTGATTGTTTTGCTTGCGATCTGGCCAAAGCTACGTTAGATACTGAACTTGTCTTAGCACTATGCATCGCATTTGTGTTGGTATGTAGTGGTGTATTGCAACTCTTTTACCCGATACAGCAAAATTCAATTGCTGTTATTTTTTCTTCTTTAAGAGCGCCTCCGGCACGATTGACAGCCTAGTCAGCGTATTCTCTTTCCCTTATTATCTTCTTAGCTTACTTCTATGCATAGGTTTTTATACCTGTTTGTAGTGTGCATGTTACACGTTTCCACGGTAGCATGGGCGCAAAAAACAGCAGGCTGTTCATTTGAAATTGACGGTACCCTATTGGATCTCTCCACTGGAGAGCCTTTAGAAGGTGCAAGTGTATACCTTCAAGAGCAAAATCTTCAGGCCTTATGTGATGAAGACGGCAATTTTATCTTTCATAATTTATGCAAAGGCTCTTACACGCTTTCTTTCTTCCATGTAGGCAGCTTGAAAAAAGACACCATAATTGCTCTTGAACAACGTAAAACTAAAATCAACATTTCTGTTCAGCAAGATGCCAGTCATCAGGAAGAGCTGATTGTAACCGGTGAGCGACACGATACCTTAACCCCTCATGCCTCACATGCTTCTCTGACAGGAATTAATCTTGACTTGGCTAAGTCTACCAGCTTGGGCGAAGGACTCAAATCCTTGCCCGGTGTATACGCGCAGCAATCGGGCGTAAATACTTACAAGCCCGTCATTCAAGGGCTCAGTGGAAACCGGATTTTGATTTTCAATAACGGAGTAAGGCAAGAAGGTCAACAATGGGGAACGGACCATGCACCGGAAATAGATCCATTAGTAGCAGATGAAATTCAGGTCATCAAAGGTGCGGAGTCTGTGCGCTACGGAAGTGATGCACTTGGTGGAGTCATCCTCATCAAACCGGCACCGTTAATTGACAGAGGATTAAAAACCGAAGTCTATCTTTCCGGAACCAGCGTTAATAGAGGGGGCACGGCTTCTGCCAAAATGGATTGGGCTCCTTCTTTCATTCGCAACTTTTCAACGCGTATTCAAGGTTCTATCAAGCAAGGCGGTAATTACAAAACGCCACGCTACTACTTGAACAATACCGGTATCCGAGAATATAATTTCTCGGTAGCGGCACGCAAAGAATTTCGTCGCCTGTCGATTGATTTTTATTACAGTCAGTTCAACACTGAAACGGGTATCTTCGCGGGTTCTCACATCGGCAATCTCACGGATGTGAAACGCGCTTTGGAAACAGACGAACCCTTAACACCGCAAAGTTTCAGTTATGATATAGGAAGACCTTACCAACACATCGAACATGAACTGGCTAAAGGAGAACTGAGCTATAGATTGGGAAAAGGCCAACGCCTGAGCGTTGAAGTAACCCGTCAATACAACTACCGTGCAGAATACGACAGTCACCGCGCAGCAAGCGCAGCTCCCGGATTGGAATTCAAAATTACGACACACACGGCTACGCTCAATTGGAAACACCGCATCAGTTCAAGGATCAAGGGAGATGTTGGAGTAAATGGACTCTACCAGGAAAATACGGTCGCCGGACGAATTTTCATTCCTAACTTCATCAACAATACCATTGGAGTATATTGGTTGGAAAAATTGAAATGGAACCGTTGGAATTGGGAAGCCGGTATACGTTATGACGTGAGAAACTTAAAGGCCTACTTTAATAAAAGTGGTGTTATTGCAGATTCTTCTTATCAGTACCATAATTACTCCGCTTCCCTAGGCGGTAGTTATGCCATTACCGATCATCAGCAGTGGAACTTACTACTGTCACGGGCCTTCCGCTCACCGGCTGTGAATGAGCTGTTCAGTCACGGACTTCATCACGGAGTGGCAGCTATAGAAAACGGAAATGCTCAGTTGATTCCTGAAGTCGCTTATAATGTCTCTACTTCCTATTGTATCGAAAAACCAAATCTTCGTGTAGAGCTTAATTTATATGCCAACTACATTGAAAATTACATTTACCTGCATCCTTCACAAGAGCTGGAACTTACTGTTTATGGGGCTTTCCCTTCTTTCCAATACAGTCAAACAAACGCCTTATTGTTGGGAGGAGATTTGTCTTTACGCTACGATCTGCTGAAGAAGATACAATTGACTTGCAAAATATCTTCACTTTCCGGTGAGGACCTGAACAACGGATCACCACTGATCTATATGCCGCCTACTCGTATTGAGCCATCTGTTTCTTATCTCTTTAAAAACACGGGCTTGCTGCATGAACCAACGCTCTCTATAACGAGTACATTGATGTTCAAAAAAGAAAACGCTCCTACTGACGGCGATTATTCGCCACCTCCCAATGGCTATGCTTTATTGGGTCTGCAAGCTTCTACCAAAGTAAAAGCAGGACAAACCTGGATCACTACAGGATTGAAAGTGAACAATATGCTGAATACTGTTTACAGAGATTACCTGGATCGCTTTCGCTATTATCATGATGCTCCCGGCATCGGCGTTCAATTATTTGTTAAAATTCCTTTGACCCTAATCGACTAATCGTATGAAAAAATTTATTCTATTCTCATTCATTTCAGCATTGATTATGCTTTTGCTGAGCTGCAAAAAAAATCACGACAATGCGCCTACACCGCAAGATCAAAATGAAACTGAATTGATCACCACTGTCAGCCTGATCATCAAAGAAAACGGCACGCCGGTAAATACCTTTACCTTCAATGATCCGGATGGCGCTGGAGGAGTAAACCCTATTGTGGACCAGATCACCTTAGAGGCAAACAAAACCTATACTTGTACTTTGCGGTTATTGGATGAAACAAAAAATCCAACAGACACTACGAGCTTAGAAATCGAGGAAGAAAAAGACGTACATCAATTTTTCTTTCATCCTTCTGCAGGAACAAATATGTCGTTTGCTTATGTGGATTATGATGATCATCATGTTCCGGTGGGGTTACAATCCACGATCACTACGGGTGCAGCTGGGACAGGAACATTAAGAGTAGTGCTCAAACATCAACCTGGTCTGAAACCAACGTCTGGCAATGGAGACGAAGCATTGGGAGAAACAGATATGGAAGTTTCGTTTGATGTAACGATACAGTAATTTATATCTTCCATCTTACCCCCAAATCCCCCTGAAGAGACTTTACTATTTACAAAATAAAAGAGCTCGTCGCATGCTATATACGATGAGCTCTTTCTTATCATACAAACTTAAGCCCCTTCAGGAGATTTAGGGGTAAGACAGTTGGTTAATACAATCGCTCTTTAATCTCCAACGGAATTCTTCTTCCAAAAATAAAAGACCCCGCTTTTACAGTACCTTCAATTCTCAGTTCAGGCTGCATAAGTAACTGCGGCAAGATCTTTAATCCTTCTGCAGCAGAAATTTCCACATAAAAAGGATACGACTGGTTTGAACGTCTTCTTAATTTAATTTTTCCAGGAACACTCCAGTCTTTTAATTCTAAATCGCCTATGAATACTTTCAGGCGCGGCTTGGAAAGACGGATCGGGTATGCATTAGGATTATCAATTTCCAAATCAAAAGTAGCTCTCATTTTGTCGTCAGCATTCGTGAAATTGCGGAAGGTGACATTGCCCAATTGTACAGCTGTGTAGGAAACACAAGAGCTAAGAATGAACGTCACGAATAGAAAGGCAACAAGAATTTTTTTCATATAATGTATGTGTTAGATAAGCAAGATCAAGGCATAACATCTATACTCTTATACCCTGATTTTCATTACTTTTTGTGTCAAAACAGAATGTAATCTACCAATCTTCACATACAAAAGTAAAAAATAATTACTTTTGTATGCACAGCAAGTTAGATTTGAGCGTTTAGCAGATAGAATGAATATTCACTTTTTACAACATGTCCCCTTTGAGGAATTAGGCGCTTTGGAACAATGGTTGGTAAAACCAGGCAATCGAGTAACCTCCACACGGCTATACGAAGACATCAGGCTTCCATTTGTGGATCTGTTTGATGTATTGATCATCATGGGCGGCCCAATGAGCGTGCACGACGAAGATCGTCACCGCTGGTTGCTGGCAGAAAAAGAACTCATTCGTAAAGCTCTGGATAAAGGGAAAAAAGTCGTCGGCATTTGTCTGGGTGCACAATTGATTGCCGAAGTATTGGGAGCATCCATTTCCTTAAATCCATTACCTGAAATCGGTTGGTTCAATGTAGAGCTCAGTGATGAAGCCTTGGCTCAATCAGCTTTTAAGGGATTTAATAAATTCATTACTCCTTTTCATTGGCACGGAGAAACTTTTACCTTGCCTGCTGAAGCCATAGCCATAGGGAAATCAGCCGCTTGTGCCAATCAAGGTTTCCTTTGGAACAATCAGGTATTGGCCTTGCAGTTTCATTTAGAAATCACTCAAGAAGGCATTACTGCTTTGCTCAATAATTGTAGGGAAGATTTGAAAGAAAGTACTTACGTACAAACCGCAGGCAGCATGATTCGCCCCGATCTTATAGCAGCCAGCAATCAACAGGCTCTGCAACTGATCAGTAATTTTATCGGGAACGAATAAACTGTTCCCATACATTCTGCCCGAGCTGTAGTAATCCCAATCCTAAAAAAACATACCCTATAATACGCTTGCCGGATAAATGTCCTGTCAATATACGCGACAATACTTTTGCTGCATACTCTACAAATAGATACAACAGCAAGTACGTTCCGCTGATCGCTCCGATAACAAATACAAGCGTGGATGCCAGGTCATGAGGTAACCATCCTTTCGCATAAAAAAACGTTCCCCATACCAGCCAAAAAGGCACTTGCATCGGATTAATTCCACATATGAACATACCGTAAGTAAAGTTGGTTTTCCACCAGTGATTTTTTTTAATCGTTTTACCTTCTACGTCAGCAGGAGTTTCTTTAGAAGGCCATAAAGCTACAACGCCCATAATCAGAAACACGGGAACTGCGATCCATTTGATCCAAAAATCAATCTCCTGGTGCGAAGCAATGAACGAAGCAAATTTAAGAGCAACAAAACAAAGTATTCCTTCTATGATGATGGCACCGAAAGAAAACCACATGGCCTGAGGTTTGCCTTGTTCCATGGAAATATGGATAGCCATAAGATTAACACCTGCTGGAGGAATGGAACCTGCTAAGCTGATCCCAAAACCCAATCCAAAAACAAATACGAAACCAATCAATAACTCCATTTACGCGCTGTATTTCTGGCGCAGCTGTTTGCTCTTGCGAAGGTATCCCCTTGTTTCTTTTAATGTCATATAGGGAACACCTCTCTTATGATTCTCTACGCTGATCTCAAACAATATGCGCCACTGCTGCAATATAGTTTTTACCGCTGTAAAAAAAGAAAATCCAGGATGATATATATGTCCTTGCTCTGAGCCTGCTCCGTTCAGTTCCATAATGCTGATGCCTTCTCCTTTCATCAGGTCTTCTATGGAACGACATTTCAAATCGAAACGGCCGAAGTAAAAACCATCGATCTGTTTTGATATGGTATCAAATACGGAAACCAACTGTGCGTTAATGATGTTGTTGGCATTCTTAAAAGAAGTGCCGCGACAATGGTTACCGATAGGTTCCAACAAGAGTTCTTCTCCCTTGTCAATAACTCTTTCCCACGTCTTCTCATACTTAAGATGCAAACGTTTTCCCTGCATGGCGGCTCTTGGATTCGCATCCACGAGTTGCGCCATCGTGCTTGATCCATCACCTTTTACTTTCAGAAATTCCTTTCCTACCACAGATACGACATGGCCGTTCTCCTGCGAAGGATAACGGTAATAGAATACACCTAGTTCGATCGGATAGGTAATAAAAGGTTGTACTAAAATATCGTACGTGCAGTGGGACAAATATTCTAAGGCCTGTATTTCATCTTCGATTTTTTCTACACCGTTGCCTCGTTCACCGATATCAGGTTTGAAGATCAATGGATAGTTCCAGCTTTTGTCTTTCAGTTGATCCTGTATCTGTGTGCCTCCGAAAGGATAAGCAAAAAATAAAGTAGGTGTGCGATAGGCTTCTGGTATTCTTTTTAAGATATCAAATTTCACTTCCCCCAACATACCTCCGGTTTCTATTCCGGGATTAGAAGCGGAAAAAAAGAAAAGAGAACGCGCTTTTATACCAAGGTAAATCCAATAAAAAAAGACAGGAAAATAAACGACCTCCATGGGCCAGTACTCCCAATGTGTGAGCTTGTGCCAACGCAAACGAAAAGAATGATTGCTCATGCTAAAATTCCTCGTCAGCAAATTGAGTACGCCATGAATCTTCAAATACAGGAGACACGAAGGTATTTTGCATCACTGTAGTTTCGTGTTCTGTCAACTGAATAGAAGTAATGCTCAAGGTCTGTAAACCATTGGTGCGATTTATGCGCATACCATTGATGGGATCTACTACTCCGCCGTGCTCATGAAAATCAACCATCATTTCTTGTGTCGGAGATGGTTTTTTATGCAAATATTCTCCCAACCAATTTCTTTTCACAGCAACTACTTCATTGCTGTACAAGGTGGCAGAGGCCCACAGATGAGGCTGGTTAGACAGTGAAAGAAAATGTTTATGTTTGCCGTTCCACCTAAATTCAAATAGCAAACCGGCCCAAATCACGATCATCGTAAAGGGTTCAACTTCATTTAAATCCACGGACTGATAAAAGCCAAAAGGCGTTTCGTATTGAAAAGCCTCTAACACAATCAAGCCACGGCTTCTATTGTATGGAGGTTGATGCGTGTGTGTATGAAAGGCTCCATTTAACAAACAGACTACTCGTTCATCTTCTGAAGTAGCGATCCATGACCCACTACCCATAGGGTCTTTGGGGTAATACAAGGAAAGTCCATCTTCCATGATATAAAAATTAGGCGGAAGAGAAGTTGGTCTTCCTGATAACTCGTCACGGTTAGAAGTTAAGATGAATCCGTTTTCTAACGGCACATAACTAACTGTACACATATTGCGTGCGGTGCTTAAGAGTAGAAGAAGCTACGCCAAAATCAGCAGGTAATTCGTAAGCGTAAGCATTTACAGCTGCGATTTTAATGATCGCCATATGATGTATGGCGTGTTCTATATTGTAAACCAGCTCCCGCTCCAAATGAGACAAGATAGAAAATATTTCTTTTTCATTTTCTTCATAAGATCCTTCCAGCATCAAAGCTATAGGCTTAGTCGTTTCCATCCACTTCATCAAATCAGTGATCAAATGAAGGGCTGTCATTTTATCCTCTTCAATAGACAAATCGCGTTTGCGCAAATCATAATTTACCTTTTGCACCGTATAACCTTCCTTTAAACAACTGTAAAACTCCAGGATATGTCTCACATGTTGGCCAATGGAAGATCCCAATAACAATTCCGATTTCGCAGTATAATGCTGATTTTCTACGACCGTGATGAAATCAGCCAGTTGGCTAAGTGTACCCGAGGCTACAGCTTGAATGTTGATACTCATTTGGTGGTTATTATAATGTTGATTAGTACTTCGTCCGACATTGTCCAACTGTCTTCCCCTACGTGATAGTCTAAGCGATTTATCGTCAGACTCGTCTCATATACGTTCAGCGTTCCATTTTTGGATTGCTTTAGCGTCCATGAAACATCTTTGGTAACATCCTTTATTGTAAGCTTCCCACTAACAACATAAGTGTTGCCTTGTGGCTTGATCGCTGTAGACCTGAAATGAATCTCAGGGTATTTATCGACGTAAAAGAATTCTTCCTTGCGTAAATGATTGTCTCTGCCGTTGATTCCTGTATGGATAGATTTTGTTTTAATTTTCCCTTCGAAGTGTGAGGCCCCTAAATTCTTCGGATCAAATTGAATAATGGCTGCATATTCTTTAAAACTTCCGTCCACGCCAATCCCTGCATTCTTAATTTTAAATGTTACAGTAGAAGAGGCATAGTCTAATACCTGTGGCGTTACTTGTGCAAAAATGCCCAGTGCATTGAATACTAAAACTGCTATGTAAATAATTATCTTCTTCATATATCGATTTGAACCTCTGTTACAAAACATGCTTCTTAGCAAGAAACTTCATGACTAAAGCTTTGACTTCGTCTCTTTTAATGAATAATACTACTGCCGATGAAACCCAAGTAACAATACCAAGAATGAATAGTTCTCCTCCATCTCCTTTAATTTCTATACCAAGAACAAACAAATGACTCGCAATGGCACCTGTCATCATACCCCATGCTATAATCAAGGCATACAATTTTGTGCAGGGAATCCATAATAAAATGACGGATACTAACTCCATTGTTCCCAAGGCAATTCTTCCCCATAGTTCTACACCTAGGGTTTTGAAAATGTAGATCGATTCCTCAGCGCCGGAAAATTTGAAAAACAAGGTTTGTCCAACGATAACGGAAATAACTAATTGTAGGAGTATGGCAACTAATTTCATGCGTTGATTTTTGTGACACATAAAAGTATCCAATCGAACAACTGAAAAAAGTCGGCAAGGCGACAAAACAAAAATAATTTCTAAAAGCTACCAAATAGCTCGTTAAATATCATTTTACAATGGCCACAAGCTACGAATCAGCCATTGCTTCCAACTTGCTGATACTTTTAATCCGGATTTGCTGACGAGTAAACTCCAGCAATCCTTCTTCTTCCAGTTTATTGATAAATGTCGTTGCGGTTTGCCTCGTACAACCCACTAAAGACCCTACTTCTGCATGTGTTAAATAATTTTTGAATGTCAGCTCGTCTTCCTTATTCTTTCTTTCCTTATGAGCCATGTAAATAAAAAAATCAATCAGTCTTGCCCTGACATCTTTGTATATAATACTGGTAATGCGTGATTGAAGTCCTTTAATTTTCAATCCTACTAACTTGGTAAATGAAATCGCCAGGTCTGGACGTTTCATTAAAATTTTCTCGAAATCTTCCACTGTAAAACTACAAATGCTCGCTTCTGATCTGATGACTTGAGCAAATTCCTGTTCTCCTGTATCTCCCTCCAGTGAAAGTTGTCCGAAGATGTCGCCTCGGCTTAGCACTTCCTTTATTTTCTCATTTCCTTCTTTGTCGTAAGTGCCGATCTTGATGTAGCCTTTTTTCAAAAAATACAGCCTGTCATTTCTCAAACTATTCAGGTAGACAAACTCGTTTTTTTTCTTGTTCATAGAACCCGACACAATGTTCAACTCGCTGCACTCTTTGTACGTGAGTTGTCTGAACAAGCGGTGTTGTCTTAAGAGAATAAAACTTGAGTCTTCTATATTCATAGCCGCATGATCTAAAAACTACCAGTCCCCACTAGCTCCGCCACCACCAAAACCGCCACCACCAAAACCGCCAAAACTCCCGCCGCCGCTTCCGCCACTATATCCACCTCTGGAAGAAAATCCGCCGCCTAAAGCACTCCCTAAAAGCATTCCGGTCAGAAAGCCGCCGCCTGAGTTTCTTCCTCCGCTACTGCCACCGCCTCCTTTGGAAAGAAAAGAGAAAATAGCAATCAGGATAATCAATCCTATAAAAATATAAATAGCAAAATTGCCCGAAGCTTTGCCTCTGCCATCTGCCTTATAAGTACCCGACATGACCTGTATGACAGCATCGGTCAATTGATCCAGACCACCGTAATAATTTCCTTGTTTGAAATTGGGTTTTGCAATTTGTTCAATCAAACGTTTTGCAATGGCATCTGGCAAAGTGCCTTCCATTCCATAACCCGTTCTGATGGTGATGCCATGAGGCTCTTTTGTCATCAGGATCAAAAGGCCATTGTTCTTGCCCTTTGTACCTATCTGCCATTGATTTGCCAAACGATCTCCATAATCAGCAATTTCATAATCGCCGATATTATTTAGCGTTACAATTGTAATTTGTGTCGATGTACTGTCGCTGTAAGCCGTCAGTTTTTGTTCCAGCGCATTCACTTCTCCAGCATTCAGGAAATTTGCATAGTCATTGACCAGCCTCGGTGGAGAGGGAGGTTCAGGGAAGTTGTTATCCGCGTATACTGTTCCTGCAAAGCAGAAAAACAGCAACATGCAAAAACTTCTAGCTATCGAATGAAATGTCATTGGACAATTCGTTGTGATCATCTTTTTGGTAAGGGAAAAAGGTTGATAACTGTTGTCCTGCTTTGGCAATGCCATGTGCCAGGCCTTCGGCCAGTTTGCCTTGTTTAAATAATTGTATCATTTCTTCAAGAATGACATGCCAGAAATCTGCGGGGACTTTCTCGTTGATTCCCTTATCTCCAATGATCGCCAACTTGCGATCGTCTATAGATAAATAAAACAGCACACCGTTACGTTGTGCTGTTTTATGCATAGCAAGATTCTCAAAAACTTTAATGGCTTTTTTATAAGGGTCGTCCGAACAAGTTCTATCCAGGTGCACTCTAATTTCACCAGAGGTATCTTTCTCTGCTTCCTTGATGGCCTGCACGATGGATAGTTGTTCTGCTTCTGAAAAGGAATGTTTAGCGCTCATGTCTGGAGCGAACTAAAATTCGATTTTCGGGGCTTTATCTGCACCTCCCTGTGATTCGAAGTAGGCTTTCTTTTCGAATCCAAACATGCCAGCGTTCAGGTTATTCGGAAACTTACGAATGTAAGTATTGTAGTCCTTTACCGCTTCATTGAAACTTCTTCTTTCTACAGCGATTCTATTTTCCGTGCCTTCTAGTTGCGCCTGCAATTCCAAGAAGTTTTGGTTTGCTTTCAAATCAGGATAATTTTCTGTGATCATCAATAATTTTCCCAATGCAGTAGACAATCCGTCTTGTGCTTGTTGGAATTTTTGTATGTTCTCAGGTGTTAATTTATCTGGATCCAACGTCACTTGAGTCGCTCTGGCACGCGCTGCAATGACGTTCTCTAGTGTTTGACTTTCATGCTTTGCATAACCTTTTACAACAGAAACCAGGTTAGGAATCAAATCTGCTCTGCGTTGGTATACATTCTGTACTTGCGCCCATTTTTCATCCACCGCTTCTTGTTTTTCAACCATAGAGTTATAGCCACAAGAACTTAGCGACACTGCTGCAACAGCAAAAGCGATGACATTGAAAATTATTTTTTTCATTGCGTTATCTGGTTTGTTTAAGTAAATATAATAATATTAAGACACAGGTTTACAACCGGATAAGTATTTTTATTTAGAACCAAGCGCCGTTATGGTTACTTTTCGATCTTCTCCTTGGTCGCGGTGTTCGCACAGGTAAATCCCTTGCCAGGTACCCAATAAAAATCTACCGTCCTTTACAGGTATAGTCAGCGAAGATCCTAATAAACTAGTCTTGACGTGAGCCGGCATATCGTCCGGACCTTCGTCGTGGTGTTGGTAACGCGTGTCGCCATCAGGTACTAGTTCATTTAAAAACATTTCGAGGTCTTTCCTTACCGTAGGGTCGGCATTCTCATTGAGTGTCAGAGAGGCGGATGTATGGTGAATAAAGACCAGGGCAATGCCTTGGTTGATTTCTTCCAACTCGGTAAAAACAGATTCTATTTTCGATGTCACCAGGTGATAACCTCGTTTGAATCGGCCTAAGTTTATGGTTTGCTGTTTAACAATCATCAGGGTTTGTATTCGTAACAACCTAAGTCAGGCAAAGCATCTCGTAAAATGCCTTCCAAATCATCGGTGACTGGCGAAGGAACACTTTTGTTGACTGCTGGAGAAGTGGATTTCAGTTTGAAGTTTCTCAATACCGCTGATTCGAATTGAGGATCCTGATTCAAGATGGTTCCTATACCCGGAAAAGCCGTAAGGCTTTTTACGAGACAGCTGTCCACCGTTACCGTTGCAGCAGGATCGCAAACCAGTTCACTGGTAAAATTATCTCCCCATACAATAGAGTGCTTGACTAATAACGATAATGTTCCCGTTGGATCATTGACTTCTATACTCACTCCATCTCGGTAATAATCGTAGGAGTATCCTGCCCATGTGCAATAGCGAAATATGCCGCTTCCCCTTTTGGATAAGCGTGTTCCGGCATCGGAGGTGGCGAAGAATAAGCAGTTGGTGGCGCGCAAGTCTGTATAAGATACATCCACTGCAGATTTGGTGAAATCGTTGAATACACCATGATCCATCGTGATATCCGTAATTGTTGTAGGTGTTGTAGTATAAGTAAAAGACAATCCTGTTTCTGCATTTTCTACATGGAACCAGGATAGCTTATTACCTGTACTTCCTTCATAAAACCTAAGACCGAGCCATTGTCCCGGATTCTTGCCAAAAACTAATCCTCCAAAATAAACGCTGTCATCCTTTTCTCCCGTCACGACTAAAGTTCCCTTGATATCCAGTGAGCTCCCTCTAGAAGCCATGACTTGTGTGCCTTTCTGAACAGTCAGAGTACAACCTGCAGGAACTATTGTTTGCCCCAACAGTACAATAGGTTTTGTATCGCCCCATACGGTAGCACAAGGCAAATCACCAGAAGGTATCAAGGTAGCGTCTCTGCCTACTGCTTTCAATAAAACTTTTTGTTCCTGACCATTGACAAGGAACCGGATAGAGTCTTCCACCAGATAAGGCGTATTTTGAGCCATGGCAGAAAAAAACAAATCTATAACGATGAGCAAACTGTCTCCTCCAATTAACTCCAATCCTCTGACAACAGGTCCTTGCTGCCCGTTAATCAAAATTTTAAAGGGTGAAGACACTCCGCCTGCTAATGCTATTTCACTGATTGAAAGTGCGCCGTTATTGGGATTATAAACCTTGATGCGTTTTGTAGAATAATGCAGGTCGGCAAAAATGGTATCGTACAAGACTACGTCTTTCGAAAAAGTCAACCGCGCAGAAGGATCGGTAATGACCATTTCTTCTTTTCGAGTGCATTGCCATAGGATGGGCAAACACAGTAACACGATGTATGTTTTAATTTTCAATTTGTTAAGATAAAACAAATGTTATTTTACTACTTCACCAATGTCAATTCGCCTAACCAGGAAGGCTCCCTTGAAACCCAACCGTTGCTATAGGCATCCTCTGCTAAGCCGGATTCTAAAGTCCCTAATACATTGGCTACATCACCGTAGTTTTTTGTGCCAGAAGCTAAAGACTTGAATTGAGCAAGACTAAATTGCGGCTTGAATTTTACAGGCTTGATATACTCTGAAAGCTCTGAGGCACATTTCGACAGCGTTACAGCATCAGATGCATTGTTTAATTCATTATTCCACTGCGCACGCGCCTGTGACGTCCAGCTGTTTAGAAAAGCACTTGCATCAAGTGCAGAAACCAATTGCCCCAGTAAATCTTTTCCTTTCAACAAAGGATCGATCGGTGCGGAACTCGAAGAAGGAGTTTGAGCCTGCGCACTTAAAAAAGTGAATACAGCAAAACAAACCATAGCAAAATATTTCTTCATATAACAAGTGTTTAAGAGAGTAAAGAAATGCCTTTATCCTCCAATACAATTAATTTTTGTTTGTAAAGTGTCCCGATCGCTTTCTTGAAGGTTTTCTTGCTCATCTGCAATTCATCCATGATCTCTTCCGGACTGCTATCATCTGTGAGTGCCAAAAAGCCATTGTTCTTTTTCAATCTATCCAATACAACCTGTGCATTCACCTCGATATTCGCGAAGCCTTGCTGTTGAAGAGAAACATCAATTTTCTTGTCTTCTCTGACGTATTTGATATAACCTGTCACTTCATCGCCGGGCTCGACAACACTAAAGATTTGATTCTTGTACAACAAGCCTTTGTAGCGTTGGTTGATGACGACATTGTAACCCAGATCAGTTTCCGTCCACACCAGCAAGTCTACTTGTTGTCCCTCTTTCAAGTCTTCGGATTCATCTTCCAGAAAACGATCGAGCTTGTTGGTAGCTGCTAATCTGCCGGTCGTTTCATCAACGTATAAGTAAACGATTTGGTATTGCCCCACCCGCATGCGTGTAGTCTGCTCGCGGTAAGGGACCATCAGATCCTTTTCCAATCCCCAATCTAAAAAAGCGCCGAAGTCATTGACATCCTTTACACGCAGCGAAGCAAAACCATTGAGCTGGATCCTTGGCTCCAGTGTAGTGGCAATCAAGCGGTCTTCAGAATCACGGTATACAAACACATCAATCTCATCGTTGATGTCTATGCCTTCCGGAATG
>JACMQM010000269.1 GCA_014376985.1 Cytophagaceae bacterium
ACCGGATTGCTAAAGGGCAAACTATATGTGTTAGGGAGCGGCGATCCTTCATTGGGATCAGATCAAGTGGCGGCACAGTCTATACAAACCTTGCTTGCAAATTGGATACAATTGCTTGCCAAGAAGGGAATCAAATCTATTAAAGGAGATATTGTCATTGACCCTACGGCTTATGACGCCAATGCCATTCCTGATTTCTGGCCTTGGGCAGACTTAGGTAATTATTATGGAGCAGGTATTCATGGGCTGAATGTATCAGACAATACCGTAAAATTATACTTTAAACAAAATAGGCAAGAAGGTTCTCCTGTACAGTTCCTGCGTTCTGAACCGACCATCCAGGGACTTAGTTTCGATAGTAAGGTGATTACCGGTCCTGCAGGTTCGGGCGATGAAGCCTATATCTACGGTGGTCCTTACCAGGGCAATCGTTTGATCTTAGGATCTCTTCCGCCAGGAGAGGGGGAGTATAAGATTAGAGGTTCTATACCCAATCCTCCTTTCTGGTTTGGTCATTTGTTGAAGCAAGCCTTGAAAAACAATGGAATTACTTTTAAGGGAGAAATAAAAGTAAAAGCAATAGATAGTTTGTTGACTGGTCTGGAAAATTGGTTTTTGCATCAATCTCCTCCGTTATCAGAATTGATTCGCATCACTAATTTTTACAGCATCAATCTTTACGCAGAGAGTTTGTTTCAACAGATAGCCTACGCAAAGAAGGGAAAAGGCGATAGAAGCTTTGCCGCTCAAGAAATTAAACGATTTTGGTCATCCGTTGGAGTCGATACACTAGGATGGATACTGTTGGATGGAAGTGGTTTAAGTCCTCTAAATGCGATCAGCCCTCAACAAATGACAGCGGTCTTGCAATACATGGGTAACCATAAAAAAATGAGTTCAACTTTCGCTCAGTCCCTGCCAGTAGCGGGTAAAGACGGCACGGTATATTGGTTTGGAAAGAACACCGCCTTACAAAATAATGCACGATTAAAAAGTGGTTCTTTTACTTCTATCTTATGTTACTCCGGTTACATGACAACACAAACCAATAAGAAGGTGGTCTTTTCTATTATGATGAACCGCTATGAAGGGGAAATGAGAACTGCCGCCAAAAAGCTGCAAGTGATATTGGAAAAAGTAATAGCTGATTATTAAGGTACGAGCCAGGAGGAACGAAAATAGTCCTGACTCGTTTCTCTTAATTCCTTTAGTCCTTATCTCCAAACAATGATTCTTTCTTGGGAAAGATAACTGAAACGATCACAGAGAGAATTAAAACAATAGCTACAAAGAGTAACGCAAACTTGACGTCTATCTCATAAAATCCTGAGATCAATAATTTGATACCAATAAAGGAAAGAATTATCGCCAGGCCATAATTAATATAGTGGAACAAAGTCATCAATCCTGCCAGCGCAAAATAAAGCGAGCGAAGGCCAAGCAAGGCAAATACGTTGGAGGTGTAAACAATGAACGAATCAGTTGTGATCGCTAAGATGGCAGGAATGGAATCTGCAGCAAATACGACATCGGTAGTTTCTACGACAAGTACTACAATAAACAAAGGAGTCGCGAACCAAATGCCTTCTTTTTTGACAAAGAAACGATCACCTTCGTAGGTTTTAGTGACTTTCATGAAACGATTCACCAAGTTAATGATCGGATTTTTCTCAGGATTAACCTCTTTGTCTTGAGATGTAATCATTTTTATACCGGTAATCACTAAGAACAAACCTAAGATGTAAACCGTCCAGTGGAAATTATTGATTAATGAAACACCTACTAGAATAAAGGCTGCGCGCAGCACCAAGGCTCCAATGATTCCCCAAAACAATACTTTTCTCTGGTATTCAGAAGGGACTTTGAAATAGTTGAAGATAAGCATGAAGACGAAAAGATTGTCGACACTTAGCGATTCTTCAATCAAATAGCCCGTTAAAAAATTCATAGCGGGTTCTTTTCCTTTCCAATAATATAGGAAGATATTAAAGATACCGGCAAGCCCAACCCAGAAGGCACTCCACCATAAGGCAGATTTTACCGTAACTGTTTCGTTTTTTCTATTGAGAACGACGAGATCAAGGACCAAAAGGCTCAAAACCCCGACATTAAATATAAACCAAAAACCAAGTTGTTCCATGAATATGCAAGTGAATGCAATAATTATAATTGGAAAAATTACGGATTTTTCTTCAAATATTAAGCAGCTCAGACAATTATTTTTGCAGTCTCTTACGCTCTTTTAAATACGTAATGACGACCGGAATCCATGTTATAATGACAATACCAAGGATTAGGTATTCAATATAATCTTTGGCTTGCGGGATAAAGAGTCCTAAGAAATAACCCAATAAAAGCATCAGGAAAACCCATATCGTACCTCCGAGAATATTATAATATAAAAATTTAGAGTAGTCGAATTTGGTCATTCCAGCAATGATGGGAGCAAAAGTTCGAATAATCGGAAGGAATCTGGCCATAATCAAAGCGAAACCGCCATGACGATCAAAGAAAGCATAGGCCGAATCCACGTATTTACGTTTAAAGAAGAGGTTTTCTTTTCGATGCAAAAGCTCTTTTCCTGCTCGTTCTCCAAAGTAATAACCAAATGCAGAACCAAGGAACGCGGCTGCTGAAATGCTCACGAGCAATAGGTAAATGGATACATCAAAGTGACCCGTTGAGCACAACAAACCAGTAGTAAAGAGTAAGGTATCTCCTGGAAGGAAAAAACCGAAGAAGAGACCATTCTCTGCAAAAATAATTAAGAGAATTAATATTAATCCTCCTGTTTGAATGATTTGCTCTGGGTCCGTAATGAGATGATATAACTCTGCTATGCTCATGCTAAATGATCATGGAGCCTAGTTCAAGAAGTATGCCTGGAATAAGACCGAGTATGATAATCAGAGCTGCCACTGCATAAAGAATGATGCGGTCACTTAGATTGATTTCAACTTTAGTACTGGTTTCTTCTCCACCAAACATACTGATGATTACTTTAAAATAGTAATACAAACTGATCAATGAACCTAATATGGCCAATAGAATGATGAAAATGAATTCTGGTTGTAAGGCAAGTATACTTTTAAACAAATAGAACTTCGCAAAAAATCCTAAGGTAGGAGGAATACCTCCTAAGGATAGCATAGCGAGTGTTAAGACAACAGCTATACCTGGATTTGATTTCCCTAAACCTCTGAATGCGTCAAAGCTGTAATCGTTTTTTGCTTTCTGCACATGGTACAAAGCTGTAAAGGCTACTAAGGTAGCGATAGAGTAAGAGGCTGTGTAAATAAATAATGCCGATGTTGTATCTGCGGTAGGTACAATGATCGTCAATAAAACATAACCAGCCTGAGCAATCCCTGAATAAGCTAAGGTGCGTTTCAAATTATTTTGACTAACCGCTATAATGTTTCCAACCAATATAGTTATGGCTGCCAGGAACAACAGTTGATACCACCATATGGGATAGTTCTCGAATAATTTCATCCAAGATTCTCCATAATGAGAGAATCCGTAACCAAATAACCTAAGGAAAGCTACAAAGGCTGCCGTCTTCACAAATGTTGACATGAAAGCGGTAATGACTGTTGGTGCGCCTTCGTATACATCGGGCACCCAAAAATGGAAAGGAGCAGCAGAAACTTTAAAAGCTAAACCTACCATCAGGAAAGTGATACCTATCAATACAAGGAAGATCATATTCGGATTTTGAAATGTCATTTGAAGACCGTTACTGATTCCTGCTAAGTCGAAAGAACCTGTAGCGCCATACAGCAAAGCAATACCAAACAACATAATACCGGTAGCAAAAGCACCCATGATAAAATACTTCAGGGATGATTCGTTAGACAGTATATTCTTTTTATCGGAGCCTGCTAGAATAAACATCGGAATAGACACGATTTCAATACCTAGAAAAAGCATCGTGAGGTTCGTGTAAGAAGTCAATATCAATCCTCCTACAGTAGCAAAAATAATCAGCGCTGATTGATCCGAAGGATTGGCATGATTACCTTCTCTGTAATGGTCCTTCGCTAATAAGAACCATAGAAGAGTGATAAATAACAACAACCCGCTAAAGATAGAAGAGAAATTATCCTGTCTCATCATGCCATAGAATACTTCTTGCGTACCGTTCATCGCTATCGCTTCGTAGACGGTAAGTCCAAGTATGCCGGCAATACCGATGGTTGAGATCAACCATATCCATTTCTTCAATCCGATGATTTCAGAAATCATCGCAAACAATCCTAAAACGGAGGTAGCAATTAATGCGTTCATTCGTGGCGTTTATATAATGCTTAATTAATTTATTTCAATGAGTAACCTTGGTGTAGGGCATTCACTATTTCTTTCACAGGACCTGCACTGATGTCCAAAAAGAATTTAGGATAAACTCCCATGCCTATGATCATAATAGTGATCGGTACTAATATTACAAGCTCTTTTGTTGTTAGATCGGTCACGTGATTATAAATATCTTTTTTAGCGCCAAGCATCATTTTTTGATAACCATTGAGCATGTATGCCGCTCCAAATATGATTGTCAATGCAGCTATTGCTGCCATCCATACATTGTGTTGGAATAAACCTATAATCAATAAATATTCTCCCACAAATCCATTTGTCAATGGCAGAGCTATGTTTGCCATGAGTATAATTAAAAAGAATGTTGCCAATAAAGGTGCTTGATTTCTCAAGCCTCCCAGTTGGTCCAAAACATCTGTTCCTGTTCTGCGTGTAATCAGGTCAACAATGTAAAACATACCCACTACGTTGATGCCGTGCGCCAGCATTTGGATTACGACTCCTTGCAAGGCGATTTCATTACATGCAAATAAACCAGCTGCCATCAAACCGACGTGAGCAATGGATACATAAGCCACCATGCGTTTAAAGTTAGGTTGTTTCAAAGCTATGATCGATGCATAAATAATACCGATTACAGCAAAAAGAATAATGATCCATCCCCATTCAACAACAGGTATAGGTGTCAAAGGAAGTATCCATCGGATGACTCCATAAATCCCCATTTTCAACATGATACCGGAAAGGAGCATGGTTCCTTCTGTTGGCGCAGTGACATAAGTATCAGGTTGCCAGGTGTGAAATGGAAAGATTGGCATTTTAATAGCAAAGGCTAAAAAGAAGCCGATGAAAATAATATACTGATAAGATAGAGGCAATGGCAACGCGTAGAAAGTAGAGATGTCAAAGCTTCCTGTAGGTGTTAAGGTATACAAGATCAATATAGACGCCAACATCAATAACGATCCGACAGTAGTGTAAATGAAAAATTTGAAGGTGACAGATTTTCTGTTTTCTCCACCCCAGATTAATGAGATGAAATAAATAGGAATTAAGGCTAACTCCCAGAATACATAAAATACAAAAGCATCTTTAGCGGTGAAGACGCCAATCAACGCCGCTTGCATTAAGATTACCAACGCATTGAAGTTGCTGCTTTGTGAATACGCCTTGCTTTGTGATGATAACAAGATAAGAGGCGTTAAGAATGCAGTTAGAAATACAAGTAACAAAGATATGCCATCGATGCCTACATGAAAGTTAATTCCAATAGATGGAATCCATGGATAACTTACTTCTAATTGTTCTTGCTGACCATTTAGGAATGCGTAAAATGCATAAAGGCTCACCAACAACGTAAGAATAGAAGATTCCAACGCCAATCTGGATGCTCTTTTACCGGGTAGTGCAAAACAAATTAAGCCGGTTACTAAAGGAAATAATATCAATAATGCCGCGATCATTCCTGTGTATTTAATTTTTAATGAAGTAGGTAACTAGTGTCAATAATAAAGTGGTGCCTATGACCATCAGGAAGAGATAGAAGCTTACACTTCCATTTTGTAATACTCTTAGAGCCTGGCTACCAAAACCAACTATCCATCCAATAGCATTGACAATGCCATCAATGATTTTATTTTCTATAATAGAATGTGTCAGTTTAGACAAGAAGTAAAAAGGTTTTACAAAAAGTATATCATACAGTTCATCGATGAAATATTTATTGTAAAGCAATTTAGTCGGTGCATTGAATTCTGCTTCGTTACGGGCAGGAACTTGTTTCTTCACACCGTATACGACCCATGCAATCACAATCATCACAAGTGCTACTCCTACAGAAGCTGCCATTAAATTATATTCTGTAGCATGATCTAAATGATGTGCTACGTGACCATGTTCGTAATTGATCACTGAGCCTAAGAATGATTTGATCCAGTTAGTGCCACCTAATACTTCCGGTACTCCTAAAAATCCTCCGAAAGTAGATAGTGCTGCAAGGATCATTAAAGGAACTGTCATTTTCCATGGAGATTCATGCAGGTGATGTGCCTGGTCGCTGGTACCTCTAAAGTCTCCGAAGAATGTTAAGAATACCAATCTGAACATATAGAAGGTGGTGAACATTGCACCTAATAATCCTAAGCCCCAAAGAATAGGAGATTGAGCATAAGCTACTGCTAAGATTTCATCTTTAGAAAAGAATCCAGCAAAAGGAGGAATACCAGCTATGGCTAATGTACCGATAAGGAATGTGATGAAAGTAATGGGTAGTTTCTTACGAAGACCTCCCATTAAACGCATGTCTTGTTCTCCGCTCATGGCGTGAATCACGCTGCCAGCACCCAAGAACATCAAGGCTTTGAAAAAGGCGTGAGTCATCACATGGAAGAAGGCCGTATTGTAAGCACCCAATCCTAAAGCAAAGAACATATAACCCAATTGAGATACGGTAGAATAAGCCAAAACCTTTTTGATGTCATTTTGCACAAGACCGATCGTAGCTGCAAAGATAGCTGTGGCTATACCTATACCTGTAATGACTGCTAATGTAGTAGGAGCCATGGTGTACAAAACATTCGAGCGAATGATCATGTAAATACCCGCAGTAACCATGGTTGCAGCATGTATCAAAGCAGATACAGGAGTAGGACCCGCCATCGCATCAGGTAACCAGGTATACAATGGAATTTGAGCGCTTTTGCCGGTAGCGCCAATGAACAATAACAATGTGATAGCTATAATAACGATAGACTCTGTACTTGGATTAATAAGATTAGGCGCTGCTGAAAAGATCTCCTGGTAATCGAATGTTCCAAATGTTTTAAAGATCAATGCTAATCCCATCAAGAATCCTAAGTCACCAATACGGTTCATGATGAAAGCTTTTTTCGCTGCATCATTGTATGGATCATTTTTAAACCAGAAACCGATCAATAAATAAGAACACAATCCTACGCCTTCCCAACCGGCAAACATGACTACATAATTACTTCCCATCACGAGCAAAAGCATGCTGACAATGAAGAGGTTCAAATAAGAGAAGTAACGGGTGAATCCTTCATCACCATGCATATAAGACGATGAATACAAGTGGATCAAGAATCCGATACCTGTAATGATCATCATCATCATTAAAGACAAGGAATCAATCAGGAAAGAAAAAGAGATATTTATTACACCAGCAGATATCCAATCGAAACAATCTACTTTAACAGCTGCATGATCTCCGCTTAAGAAACTAACAAATGTTACGACAGTAATAATAAAAGATCCCAGGATGCTTCCGCAACCGATAAGAGCAGAAACGCCTTCACTGAATTTTCTGCTTCCAAAGCTTAAGAGTAAAAAACCAATGAGTGGAAGAAGAGGAACTAACCATATAAAGTTTATCATGATGATTGAATGCTTTGCTTATTTATCCTTTTAAGTTTTTCAATGTGTCGATATTCACGGAACCAGTATTACGGTACACCATGACCAAAATAGCGAGGCCTACGGTAACTTCCGCTGCGGCAACTACCATGATGAAGAATACAAAAACTTGTCCGTTGGGATCGTTGTGCATGTTGGAGAAATTAACCAACAGCAAGTTGACCGCATTCAACATCAATTCAATAGACATGAAAATGATGATGATGTTTTTTCTAATGATCACACCGATCACACCAATGCAAAACAATACGCTGCTCAATAGCAGGTAATTGAAATAAACGTTCGAAAGTTCTGGTAAAAAACTATTCATAATTTCTATTAATGATCTTTTAAGTCTTTTTTACCCAACATCACCGCACCGATAATAGCGGAAAGGAAGAGTACGGATGAAATTTCAAAAGGAAGTACAAAGTCGGTAAAAAGAACTTTACCTAAAGTCTGCACCGTTCCGATATCGTCGGAAGATACTCCATTGGCAAGGGTAGGAATAAGTACAGACCCTTTCAGCAATCCTACAAGTGAGATCAATAACAAGCAACCGGCTACTACAGCAATGGCTTTAGAGATGAAGCTCCTTTTTTCCTGGCTTTCCGTATTGTTCAAATTCAACAACATGATAACAAACAGAAACAATACCATGATGGCACCGGCGTAAACGATTACTTGAACAATAGCCAGGAATTGTGCTTTCAATAAAATGTAATGTCCTGCAAAAGAGAAGAACGTAACAACTAAGCTGAGTACGCTGTAAATTGGGTTTCTGACGAAGATCACACAAAGCGCTGCTGCAACAGAGATGACGCTTAATATGATGAATAATAATTGCTCCATAATGAATGCAAAAATAAATTATTTTTTATAAGGTTTATAAGTCTTCGGATGAGCACTGGTTCCAAGCGGTTGAACCAATTTGTCTTTTCCAAAGATGAAATCTTGTCTATTATACTGACTTGGCACTAATTCTTCTGTCAGGTAAACAGCGTCTTTAGGGCAAGCTTCTTCACATAAACCACAGAAGATGCAACGCAACATATTGATCTCGTAGGTTGAAGCGTATTTCTCTTCTCGGTACAAATGTTCTTCTCCTTTTTTACGTTCAGCCGCTACAATCGTAATCGCTTCTGCAGGACAAGCCACTGCGCATAAGCCGCAGGCTGTGCAATTCTCTCTACCTTGTTCATCTCTTTTTAAGATATGTAGTCCTCTATATACAAAAGAAAAAGGTCTTTTTTCTTCCGGATATTGTATGGTCGTTTTCCTTTTGAAAAAGTGCTTCAGTGTAATCCACATTCCACCGAATATAGCTGGCAGGTAGATGGACTCTAAGAAGGTCATCTCTTTCTTAACGACTACTCGTGATCGATTGGTTAATTTTTCCATGTCTCTGCTCTCTGTTATTTCCAAAGAATACTAATCAATATAACCGTTCCTGTTGCTACCACATTAAACATGGCCAGTGGCAACAAAATTCTCCAGCCTAAATGCATCAATTGATCATAACGGAAACGCGGTACAGTCCAACGGATCCACATGAAGATGAAAATAAACAGAAAAGTTTTTAGCATGAAAGAAGCAGTGCCTAATAGTGCCAGTGTATTATGAGAAAATATTGTAGCTAATTTATCGTGGAAAGGTAGGTTGTACCCTCCGAAGAACAAGGCACTCATGATGGCTCCGGAAATGAACATGTTTACATATTCGGCAAACAAGAACAAACCTAGTTTCATACTGGAGTATTCTGTATGGTATCCACCTACTAGTTCTGCTTCTGATTCAGGAAGGTCAAATGGAGTACGGTTACATTCCGCTAAGGCACAAATGAAGAAAATTAGAAAACCCAGAGGTTGATAAATGATGTTCCATCCATTAATCGCCTGGTATTCCACGATTGCTTTTAGGCTCAGCGTACCTGTCATCATGATAACGGATATCAACGCCAGCCCCATGGCCAATTCATAACTGATCATTTGAGAAGAAGCTCTCAAAGAACCCATCAAAGAATATTTATTGTTAGAAGCCCAGCCTCCAATCATAATACCATATACACCGGTAGAAACAACTGCGAAAATGTACAACATACCAATGTTGATGTCTGTAATTTGCAACATCACTTGTCTGCCATTGATTTCCAGGTAGGATCCCCAAGGAATCACAGAACTTGTTAAAAGTGCCGTTAACATAGAGATACCAGGTGCCATGACGAAAAGAGCTTTATCCGCGTGAGTCGGGATGATCTCTTCTTTCATGAACATCTTTACTCCATCCGCTAGAGGTTGTAGTATACCAAATATACCCGCTCTGTTGGGGCCGATACGATCTTGAATAAAACCTGCTACTTTACGTTCTGCCCATGTACTGTACATGGCAATCAGTAAAGTGATTAAAAATACGATAACGACAATGATTGTCTTATCGAGGAGAAATATTTCCATATCCTATTGTCTTCGGAGCTTCAACTTTAATTCCTTCTTTGTATTGCGTCGCAGACATTACTGAATGACGACTGATCTGAGCAGGACCTTCTATAGTCCAGTCTGACGGTGACTTCTTGTCGTAACGGCAAGTGTTACAAATAAATTCTTCCACTTCTCCGTATTTATCTTTACGGGCCGTAACGCGGTATACTTCCTGACCGTGCAACCAGATGGTTGTTTTACCTACACAAGTAGGACAATCGCGGTGTGCATACAATGGTTTTACAAACCACACACGACTCTTGAAACGGAATGTTCTATCGGTTAATGCACCTACAGGACATACGTCGATGACGTTTCCTGAAAATTCATTATCAATGGCTTTTTCAATAAAGGTACTGATCTCAGAACGGTCACCACGATACAATACACCATGCTCACGTGTTTCTGTCAGCTGTTCTGCCAACATCACACAGCGGTAACACAAAATGCAACGGTTCATGTGCAACTTGATTTTATCTCCGATGTCGATCATGTCAAAAGTACGACGCTCTTCTTCGTAGCGAGAGCGGGCTTTACCATGCTCGTAAGATAAATCTTGTAAATGACATTCACCAGCCTGATCACATATTGGGCAATCCAAAGGGTGGTTGATCAATAAGAATTCTACTACACCTTTGCGTGCTTCTACTACTTCAGGAGAACTTACGCTCTGGATTTCCATCCCATCCTGGCAAGGTGTCTGACAAGAAGCTACTAGTTTAGGCATGGGGCGAGGATCTTTTTCAGAACCTTTAGTCACCTTTACCAAACAGGTACGGCATTTACCGCCGCTTCCCTTAAGTTTGGAATAATAGCACATGGCTGGAGGAACAAGTTCTCCACCAATACCGCGCGCTGCATTAAGAATTGTAGTTCCAGGTTCTACTTCTGCTTCTACTCCGTCTATGGTTATTTTCATCAGAGGGCTATAGCGTTTAGTTCTCTTTTATAATCGTCTACGTGTGCAAAACGTCCCGATACTTTATTCGGGAATTTCGCATGGTATTCAAATTCCTCACGGAAGTGTCTGATGGCACTGGCTACAGGCCATGCCGCCGCGTCTCCCAAAGGACAAATCGTATTTCCTTCTATTTTCTTAGCGATCTCAACCAACAAATCAATGTCGTGCATGTGACCGTGACCGTGTTCCAGACGGTGCAATATTTTCTCCAACCATCCTGTACCTTCTCGGCAAGGGCTGCATTGACCGCAAGATTCGTGGTGATAGAAACGGGATAAGCTCCACAGGTTACGAACGATACAAGTGGTTTCATCCATCACAATAAATCCTCCTGAACCCAGCATCGAACCGGATACAAATCCTCCTTCTGATAAAGATTCGTAAGTCATCAGACGGTCATTACCTTCCAATGTTTTTAAGAATAGATCACCAGGAATAATAGGTACTGAAGAACCTCCCGGAATGATTGCTTTGAAACGATGACCTGTTCTGACACCTCCGCAGTATTCGTCGGAGTTTAAGAATTCGTCCACAGGTAAACCTAAGTCAATTTCATAAACACCAGGTTTGTTGATGTGTCCGCAGGCAGAAATCAGTTTAGTTCCAGTACTTTTACCGACACCGATTTTTGCGTATTCGTCGCCACCCATATTGATGATGGGAACAACTGCTGCTAATGTTTCTACATTGTTTACTACCGTAGGACAACCGTATAAACCAAAGAAGGCGGGGAATGGAGGTTTGATACGAGGGTTACCTCTTTTACCTTCCAGCGATTCCAACAAGGCGGTTTCCTCTCCGCAGATGTAAGCACCGGCCCCTGTTTGTACATGGATCTGGCAATCGAAACCGGTACCTAAAATATTTTTACCTAAGTACCCTTTTGCTTTTGCTTCGCCAACGGCTGTTTCCAGAATATCAATGATCCATTTGTATTCACCGCGGATGTAGATAAAGGTATTGTTAGATCCTAACGCAAAACTGGAAAGAATCAATCCTTCGATCAATACGTGAGGAATAAATTCCATAAGGTAACGATCTTTGAAAGTGCCAGGCTCGCTTTCATCCGCGTTGCAGACCAGGTAGCGAGGCTTCTCTGGTTTACTGCGGTCAAGGAAGCTCCACTTCATACCGGTAGGGAAGCCTGCGCCTCCACGACCACGAAGACCTGATTTCTTCACTTCTTCCATGATCTCATCAGGAGCCATCGTTTTGAAGGCTTTGTCTACCGCTCTGTATCCGCCTTTTGCTCTGTATACATCAAATGTACGGATGCCGGGAACGTTGATGTGTTCCAATAATAGTTTCCCTGCCATTAGATATCGTATTTAATGTCTGGATTAAAATCTGGTTTGCCGAAAAGGTCGATGATCTTATCGATCTTTTCTTTGGTCAAGTTCTCATAGTAAAATTTGCCGATCTGGGCCATGGGCGCTGATCCGCAAGAACCTAAACATTCGACTGCTTTGATGGTAAACTTACCATCCGCTGTATTATCGTTCAATGAAATACCTAATTTCTGTTCTGTATAATCAATCAGGTCTTCCACACCTTTCAAAAGACAAGGCCCTGTTTGACAGAATTCGATCAGACATTTTCCGACAGGCTTCAAATTGTACATGCTGTAGAATGTCGCAACTTCGTAAGCTTCAATCGGTTTGATATTTAAAAGACTGGCCACATAATCCATTACTGGAGCGCTCAACCATCCGTCAAACTCACGTTGTGCAAGGTGTAGGAGAGGAAGCAATGCCGATTTTTGTTTGCCTTCCGGGTACCTGGCAATAATCTCAGCGACCTTCTTCAAAGAAGCGTCTGAGAATTTTATTTCACCGGTAGTGGTTTCAGCCATATTGAGAGTGTTGTTTTTCTTTATTAAATATTAAGCATCCATTTCACCTGCAATCAGGTTCAAGCTACTCATTGTTGCCACAGCATCAGAGAGTAATTGCCCTTTGATCATTTCAGGATAAGCCTGGTAGTAAATGAAACAAGGTCTTCTGAAGTGCAATCTGAATGGTGCACGACCGCCATCGCTAATCAGGTAGAACCCTAATTCTCCGTTGCCGCCTTCTACAGAATGGTAAACTTCACCTTTAGGGATTTCAGTTTCACCCATTACAATCTTGAAATGCCAGATCAAAGCTTCCATCTGAGAGTACACATCTTCTTTGGGAGGAAGATAAAACTCGGGAACGTCTGCATGGAAAAGTCCTTTAGGCATTGCTTTGATCTTCTCCATCGCCTGACGGATGATCTTCAGACTTTCCCAAATTTCTTTATTTCTTACCATGAATCGATCATAGGTATCACCTTGCGTCCCTACTGGAATTTCAAAATCAAAATCTTCGTAAGAAGAATAAGGACTGGTAACACGTACATCATAATCCACTCCGGCTGCACGCAGGTTTGGCCCTGTAAAGCCGTAGTTTAATGCACGCTCTCCTGAAATAGGACCAACACCAACAGTCCGGTCCATGAAGATTCTATTTCTGTTCAATAGCTTTTCAAATTCTTCCATCACATGCGGAAAGTCTTTCAGAAACTCATCGATCTTCGCAAATACGATATCATTAAAGTCTCTTTCAAAACCTCCTATACGTCCAATGTTAGTGGTTAGACGTGCTCCACAGATTTCTTCGAAGATTTCATATATTTTTTCACGCGATTGGAACACGTACAAGAATCCAGTTAATGCACCTGTATCCACACCCAATATACTATTGCAAACCAAGTGATCGGCAATACGGGCAAGTTCCATGATCACTACGCGCATGTATTCCACTCTTTTGGGAAGTTCGATGCCTGCCAGTTTTTCAACTGTCATGTGCCATCCCATATTGTTAATAGGAGAGGAACAATAGTTCAGACGATCGGTAAGTGGAGTGATATGATAGAACGGCTTACGTTCTGCAATTTTTTCAAAAGCGCGATGGATATAACCTACTGTGGGTTCAGCATCTACTACACGGTCACCATCCAGTTTGATAATGTTCTGAAATACCCCATGTGTAGCTGGGTGTGTAGGACCAAAGTTTAAGGTGGTCAGGTGATCCTCGTTGTATTTTTCTACCGTTTTATTGGGTGTGTTTTCAGTCAACATAAATGATAGGTATTAACGGCCAAACATTGAATCGTCCTTATCTTCTCTGGTCGGATCTTCTAATGCGTATTCTTTGCGCATTGGAAAATAACCCAGATCGTCTACGTTTAATATTCTCTTCAAATTAGGATGTCCCTGAAATAGGATGCCAAAGAAGTCATACGTTTCTCTTTCCATCCAATTGGCTGATGAGAACACCGGTGTTAAAGAAGCGATAACAGGATCTGTTTTTGGAAAAAACGCTTTGATACGAATGCGTACGTTCTTGTATAAGTTATGGTAGTGATATACAACTCCCAGCTCGTCATTAGGTTCTGGATAATGAACACCTGTGATGTCTGTTAAAAATTGGAACTTCAATTCCTCGTCGTTGTATAAAAACTTTGCTAGATCAAGTACAATAGAACGATCTACTGTAATGGTAAGAAAATTGTAAGGATTTTCGTGTTGTAGGATTTTGTCACCGAACTTCTCAGTCAGTTTTTCCAGGATGCGTTCTTGAGTTAATTCAGACATGCTTTATGGATTATTGAATCTGATATTTTTCTTGTAATGCTTTATATTCTGCCGAATCTCTTCTTCTAATCGATTCTTTTTGTACAAGATCCTGAACACGCATAATTCCGTCTAGAATTTGTTCTGGTCTTGGAGGACAACCTGGTACATATACATCTACAGGTATAATACGATCAATTCCTTGAAGTACACTGTAAGTATCAAAGATACCTCCGCTTGATGCGCAGGCACCAACAGCAACCACCCATTTAGGCTCTGCCATTTGTTCGTATACTTTTCTCAAAACAGGTCCCATCTTTTTTGCGATGGTTCCCATTACCAATAGTAAATCTGCTTGTCTTGGAGAATAACTTAAACGTTCCGCCCCGAAACGACCTAAATCATAAGTCGAAGCCATAGTAGCCATGAATTCAATTCCGCAACAAGAAGTCGCAAAAGGCATGGGCCACAAGGAGTTTTTTCTGGCTAATCCAACTACTTGATCCAATGAGGTGGCAAAGAATCCAGGACCTTCAAGTCCTGCCGGAGCTTTATCTATCTTTACGTCTGCCATACTTTTAATATTTTAATGTTCTATCTACTATAACCGATAAAATCGATTATAGTTTATTCCCAATCCAATGCTTTTTTCTTGATCACATAGATCAATCCAATTACAACAGTACTCATAAACAATAGCATCCGAAGGAATCCATCATAACCCATTGTTTTCGCAAACTCTTTGAAGTTAACAGCCCAAGGGTAGAAGAAAATGACTTCCACATCGAACAATACAAACAATGTTGCTACAAGAAAATATTTGATAGAGAATTGCATACGGGCATTGCCTATAGACGGTAGACCGGACTCGAATGCTTCCAACTTATTTTTACTTGTGAATTTTGGACCTAGCAACCAGCTTCCGAGAATCGCTGAAGTAACAAAACCAAGTGCAACCAACACTTGAATACCAATGGGTAAGTAATTTGTTACAAGACTGTTGTCATTCATTAGAATAAGAATAGTTAAGTAGAGGGGTCTGAACTGTAGGTTCAAACAGATTAGTGACCCTCAAAATTAGGTAAAATGGTATTAAAACAAAGGAACTGACGCTATTTTTACCCATTCTAAATAAGCAAGAGGGTGGTTTTAAACCAAACATTAGATTCACACAGATTCAGTATACGAAACCTTGAATAAAACGTTCAAGAGTGCTTTTCCACACTTGTGAAGCTGGGATTTTTTACTACTTTTGATTATCCAAAACGACGAGTGTTTTTTCAATGGACGAAGGCCCCAAAACGTACCCACAATACTTTCCCTTTTGCAAGAAGGTAATTGATTTAGTTTGTTTTAAGTTAACCTCTTATCTCTCCTAATCATGTTGCTTGATGTATTACTTACCCTGTTCCTAGTAGGGTTAAATGGTTTTTTCGTTGCTGCAGAATTTGCATTGGTAAAAGTACGTTCTTCTCAATTAGAAGTGAGAGCTGCTGAAGGAGAGAAGTCGGCCTCTTTAGCGCTTAAAATCACCAGACACTTAGATGCTTACTTATCTGCTTGTCAGTTGGGTATTACACTAGCCAGTCTTGCCTTGGGATGGATCGGTGAAAAAGTTGTAGCGGCTGTGATCATTAAGATCATGGTTTGGATGCATATTTCTATGTCCTGGCATTTAGACTTACCTTTACTTCCGGCTTTACATGTGGGTGTGCACGATGTATCATTGGTCATCGCGTTTTTCCTGATCACAACATTACATATTGTATTGGGTGAACAAGCTCCCAAAACTTTTGCTATTAATAGTTCTGAAAGTGTTTCCATGGCCATCGCCTATCCACTTAATATCTTTTATACCATTTTTAAACCGTTCATTTGGGGATTAAACTGGTTGTCAAATATTGTCATTAAAGTGTTGGGTTTAACAAAAGCCAATGAGCACGATCAACATTCTGCGGAAGAGCTGGAGTTACTCATTGATCAGGGAAAGGATTCTGGTGCTATTTTACCGGGAGAGCATGAGCTGATTAAGAATGTGTTTGGTTTTAACCTGATCACTGTAAAGCAAATCATGACACCTCGTACAAGTATCAATGGAATTGATGTAGAGGAAGACCATGAGCGCGTATATGATAAAGTAATACAAGAAGGATATTCCCGTTTACCTGTTTACAAAGACAGTATTGATAATATTATAGGCATTCTTTACACGAAAGATTTACTTCGCAAAATGCGTGAATCAGACGAAGTAAAGATTGCAGATATTGTCCGTCAACCGGTATATGTTCCCGAAATCAAACGTGTCAGTGAGTTGTTGAAAGAGTTGCAAGAAAAGCACTTGCACATGGCTATTGTAACAGATGAGTTTGGTGGAGTTGCTGGCTTGGTAACTATTGAGGATATCATCGAAGAGTTGGTTGGTGAGATTCAGGATGAACACGATGAAGAAGCAGCTATCGTGGAAAAGACTGGTAAGAATGAATTCGTATTGAATGCCTTATGTTCTATAGATGATATCAACGAATTCCTTCCTGTCCCTATTCCATTAGGTACTGATTACGATTCAGTATCTGGCTATATGGGAAACCTATTTGGTAAAATTCCGGAAGTGAATGAAAAAATTCGTACGGAAAATTACGAATACATTATCCTTAAAAAATCAAAACGCAATGTGATGGTAGTGAAAGCTACTTTGATAGAAAATGAAGGTGATGAAGACAACGATTGATAGAGTTCTCTATTATTTTTTGCGTTTCGATTTCGTACTTTTGTTATTTATTTATTTATTTATTTCGGCTACTGCTCAGGCACAATTTTATTCTGCTGGTGTAGATCCTTCTGGTGTTCATTGGAAACAGGTGAAGCAAGATCAAATTCGTATCATATTTCCAGAAGGCTATGAGCAGCAAGCGCTAGCTTTACTAGGACATTTGAAGGAAGTTAGGAAAGAAGCTGTACAAACTTTGCCTACTAAAGTTCGTCCCATCTCTGTCGTTTTGCACAATCAAACGGCTTCGGCCAATGGCTTTGTTACCTGGGCTCCCAAACGCATGGAGTTGTTTACATTGGCTGATCAAAGTACTTATCCGCAAGATTGGTTAAGACAATTGGCTATCCATGAATACCGTCATGTTGTTCAGATTAGTAATATGCGTCAAGGATTGACAAAAGTCTTGTCTTTCTTATTAGGAGAACAAGCTATAGGCGCAGTTATAGGATTGTATATCCCAACATGGTTTCTGGAAGGTGATGCGGTCTCTTTCGAGACTGCTTATACCAAAGTAGGAAGGGGAAGAACCCCTAATTTTTTTATGCCTTATGTTTCCATGTTGGATAAGTATGGGGGCTTTTGTTATGAAAAAGCTGTCTTTGGTTCTTACAAACATTTTGTTCCTGATCATTATGTGGTCGGTTATCACCTGGTTTCTTATTCTCGAGTTTATTATGGGGAACGCATATGGAAATCGGTACTTGACAATGCTGCTAGAAGACCGTACAGCATTACACCTGTTTCTCATACATTGAAAAAATGGACAGGACTCAATAAGTTTAAATGGTATAAATGGTCAGCACAACGCATTCGAACACAATATGCTGATCGTTTAGTACGTGTAAAAGAGCTGTCTCATCTGTTTTATGAACAACAAAATCAAACGGATTATATATCGTATCGATATCCTCATTACATCAACGACTCATTCATAGTAGCAGAAAAATCAGGCTTGTCGTATGTAAAAGAATGGGTAGTTCTGGATCGTATAGGAAACGAACAGCACATCGCATTCCCTGGCTATTACTCTATCAGTAATACTTCCGTATCGGGTAATAAGTTATTCTATACTGAATACAAATTTGATAAACGCTGGACGCATCGACTGTGGACGGATGTGAAAGAACTTGATCTCATCAGTAAAAAGAAAAAGAAACGGACGTTTAAAAAATATGCTTCTTCTCCAGCAGTAATAGACAATAAGTTAGTTTATATAGAACAGAATAAATGGAATGAGTTTGAGCTGGTCGTAAACGATGGTAAGACTGAGGCACTGCAACGTTTTATTAGTCCTAAAAAGCAAATGCTATACACTCCTGTGTGGGAAAGTGATAGCACAATTGTTTGTATAGCTTTAGATAAAGAAAAAGGCAAATATTTTACAAAATTAAATATACAAACAAAACAATGGACAGCTCTTTCTGTTCCTTTGTTTTATGACATCAATCAACCACTGGTTTGGAAACAATACATCATTCACAGGGGAGCATACGAAACCAAAGAACAGATCTATGCTTATGATACTTTAACAGATCAGCGTTTTCGAATGACTCGTGAGACATATGAAGCCACAGATCCAGCACTATCAAATAACAAACTATTATTTTCTTCTTACACCGCAAATGGATATGTTATAAAAGAACAACCACTGGATACAGCAGAGTGGATTGAAATCACTTTATCTTCAGATCATTGGGATAATGCGATTACAAGCGTAATGACTCAGCAAGAACATAAAGCCAAAACAGTAACGGATAGCTCTTCTGTTTCTTCTTCTATTACGAAATACCGCAAGGCTACACACTTATTGAACTTTCACAGTTGGGCTCCTTTGTATGTTGATATTGACAATGCAACAGTTAATTCAGGGGCATCTGTTTTTTCTCAAAATCTATTGAGTACATCCTTTCTGTCTTTGGGCTATTTGTATGACAATACAGAGCAAACAGGAAAATGGATCATGAATTATCAGTACACAGGTTTCTATCCGGTATTATCTTTCAGTACATCAGTAGGTGATCGGTTCATGAAACGATATGGTACCTGGAAGCAAGTTAATATTGATCTTGGCATCGCCATTCCTTTTAATCTCACTCATGGACCGTATACAGAAAAGCTGACATTGTCCTTCCTTCCTCATTGGCAAAGTATTTATGACGTGCAGGATAATGCAGGAGGCTTGGTGAACCAGGATTTATTAAATATTTCTTACCGGTTAGATTATTCGCGTTTGTTTCGAATGGCGCCGAGAGACTTAAGACCGAAAAAGGGGCAGTCTTTGTTTTTTCAATACAGGCATGCACCAATCGGTGATTTTTCTTATGCTTCTTTTGTAGCAGGTGCCATCACTACATGGCTACCTTCTTTATGGAAACACCATTCTCTTTTACTGAAGGTACAAGGACATCATTACGATGGAGGAGGGCTTTATTTATCTTCTCCTATCGCTTTCCCAAGAGGCTATGCTTATTTGTTTTCCTCTGATCTTGCGAGAGTAACTGTTGACTATGCTTTACCTTTATTCTATCCGGATTGGCGTTGTACCGCTTTATTTTATATCAAAAGAATCAAGGCCAATATCTTTTACGATGGGGCATGGGCTACTCAAAATTCAGGAAATATGTTTTATGACTCAAAAGGGGTAGACATCCGGATGGATTTTCATTTTGCCAATTTTTTAGCACCAATAGATCTTGGAATTCGTCTATACCAGCTAAATAATGGTAATTTTATCAATTATCAGGTTTTGTTTGCTTATCAGCTAGGTAATTAAGCTTTTACAGGAAGGAATAGCTTTATATGATAAAAGCGAAATTTTGGTTTAGATAAAAAAAATTATATTTTTTATTGACATTTTTCAAGTTTGTGCGTATACTTATAAAACGCTAAACGGATTCTGAATGATAAAAAGGATTGCTTGTAAACTCGGACTTTTGTTAATTCTAGTAACAACTTTATCTTCTTTTTCATTTTTATATGTCTACAACTCTTCCAATAAGGCTTCTTTTTCGTGTACTATCAACGATAAACCTTTTATAATGGATAATGTAATGGGCATCATGAGAAAAATTACTGGTGGAGAAACTCAGTTATCAATCAGTAACGACCGTTTTGTCAAGTTTTCTTTTTTGAATCCTAGAGTAATGGAAAAGATAGATTTATCTAATCCAGGGAGAAAAGCATTTATTCGCTACGAAGATCCTGCAAGTTTATTAGTAGGTGAGCCTGTTAAGGGGTATGCTTATATTACTAACATCAATCAGAAAGACAAAGTAGTATCTGGTGAGTTTGAGTTTGAAATGAAAATTACAAATAATGGACAAACCAAGATTGTGAAAATCAAACAAGGAAGATTTGAAAATGTACCGATTGAAATCCGTTAATGGATTCGATCGCCTCTTAGTTCTAAGTTTGCCATAATCTCAGCTTCTGCGATCAGCAGTTGTTCCAATCGTTCTTCGACTAAATTTTCAGGCATGTATACTTTTGCCAATTCCACGAATGTCAGGTAATGACCTGCTTCTGATTTCATCAATTCATGATAAAATCCTTTTAATTCGTCGTCTGCAATATGTAAAGATAATAATCTAAAACGCTCACAGCTTCTTGCTTCGATTAATGCATTGATCAAGAGTTTATCCATGAGTTGACGTTCTCTTCTATCTCCCGAACGCTCGTTTTTCTTAAGCTGCACTACATAATTATCTGCACGAGCCGAACCTAGCGTAGCACCTCTTTTCTCTAATTCACGAAGCACCATTCTAAAATGTCCCCATTCCTCTGTTACAATGGGTGATAGAGTTTCTACTAATTGAGTATGATCAGGATATTTAACAATAAATGTAATGCAAGAAGTCGCTGCTTTCTGCTCACACCAGGCATGGTCGATCAATATGTCTACAATATTTTTTTCTGCGATATTGACCCAGCGAGGATCGGTAGGAAGTTTTAGGCCTAACATGAATGTGTGTGTGTGTTTTAGGCAAAGATAGGGAAAGGGATCTAATTTAGTATCAAAGCGTTTTGTAAGGAGTTAAGAGTGAATAGATATATTTGATTACCATTCACTCTTTACTTCTATGTTTTCTGTTTCTTCTTTTTGGCCGCAGGGAAGAGAATGTTATTTAGGATTAAACGAAACCCAGGTGAATTCGGATGAAGATTGAGGTCAGTCGGTTCTTCACCTACAAAATGTTGATAGTCTTCCGGGTCATGTCCTCCATAGAAAGTCCAAGTACCATTACCAAACGAGCCATGTATATACTTCGCTTCCTTAATGGATTTGTTTTCTCCTAAGATTAATACTTTAGATTTGATTTGAGTTTCCTTGAATCCAGTAGTTTGTCCCATAAATCCATGCAATACGCGCTCATGACATTGAGTAAGCATAGTAGGGATCTGATCCCATTTGGCTGAAAATTCAAAGAGTGTAAAATAATCGTTCTGTTCTGTCAAGCCTCGTTCCTGTGCATTGTTATCAATCGTCGAATACTCGTATTCGTAAGGGTTAAAACTCAAATTGAAATTTTCAAATGCAAAACATTTAGAAAAATCAATTTTTTGTTGGGCACCTTGTGTTATGCCATCACCGTCAAACATGTTTTCACAAATGTCTACACCTTCCGCCGATAGGGCAATGTCATAGGTGTCTGTAGCAGAACACATCGCAAATAAAAATCCGCCGCCGGCACAGAAGTCCCGGATTTTTTTTACAACTGCAAGTTTAAGTTGAGAAACTTTAGTAAAGCCATGCTTCTGGGCTGAGGCTTCATATTCTTCCTGTTGTTTGAGATACCAGGGTTGGTTGCGATAAGAAGACCAAAATTTACCATACTGTCCTGTAAAATCTTCATGATGAAGATGAAGCCAATCGTATTTAGGAAGTTCACCGGTCAATACTTCATCATCAAAAATGACAGTATAGGGTATTTCAGCATAACTCAAAACCATTGTAACCGCATCATCCCAGGGAAGTTTTGTCTTTGGAGAATACACGGCTATTTTAGGTGCTTTTTCCAATTTTACAATTTCCATATTCGCCTCAGGGGAAGCGATTTCAGTCAGAATACTTTGGTAGGCACCATCCGATATCATCTCAAAGCTTATTCCTCTAATCAATAATTCTTTTTGAAAAGAACTTTCCGCTCGAAAGGCAAAACTACCGGCTCTATAATTCAATAGCCAATCCACTTCCATACCTTGTGTCAATACCCAATAGGCCATCCCATAAGCCTTTAAATGGTTCTTTTGAGAAGCATCCATTGGAACTAACAAGGTGGTTGCTAGGCAAGTGCCGAGACTTTGAAGGTATCCAGCTAGTAAGAAAGTAAGTAAGAATACTTTATTTTTCATTTGGTATCTTTAATATTCCCAGTTGTTACAGGTTATATTAGGTTAATATAGTGCCTATTAATCCAAAAATAGCAATAATATTTGTTATATTAGAGATTGCATTCCACCTATCTCAAAAGTTTAAAAAAGTGAAATCTTTTACCTCATGACGCATAATTCTTTCAAATACGCTTGTAATATTTTTCATAATTTATCAAATTTGCTATATACCATTTTTACTAACGGTTACAGAATGAAAAGACTTATTTACCTTACGCTTGCTCTTTCAGCTATTGTTGTGTCTTATACACCCTCAGTAGCGGGGATTTTAACCCTATCAGGGGTATATCAAGGCAAGAACTTGTATGTTCAAAATCCATTCACTGGAAATATGAAGGATTTTTGCAGCAATGATGTATATGTAAACGATGTTAAGCTATCGGTTAATATAGAGTCAAGTGCATATGAGATTGATTTATCTCACTTAAAAGTAAACGATCCTGTTACAATTAAGATTACTCATAAAGACGATTGCAAACCGAAGGTTTTGAATCCTCAGGTAATCAGAGCAAGCAGTTCTTTTCAATTCAGCTCTTTTACAGTTGATAAGAGTGTTGTGATTTGGGCTACAAAAGGAGAGAAACCGAAAGGCAAGTTCTTTGTTGAGCACTTTGTAAATAACACATGGGTTATTGTTAAAGAATTGACAGGAAAAGGAAGTGTGATTCTAAATAACTACGATGTAGAAAGTCATCACCACTCTGGTGTAAATAAATACAGAGCAAAATACCTGGAATCAGATGGACAAGTTTTTTACTCCCCAGTGTTTGAATACAGTTCAGACCTTGCTGAAGTAACCTTCTATCCAAAAAGAGTTACAGATAAGATATTCTTGTCTAGAGAAGCAGAATACGAAGTGCTTGATCAATATGGAAATATTGTTCGTAAAGGAAAGAACAAAGAAATTGACATGACTTCAACAGGTGAAGGTGTTTATTACCTTAACGTAGATAACAAGACATTCAAGTTGTATAAGAAATAAGAGGTTCTTAACTCTTAATAAAAAAAGGTCTTGCTAGTGTAGCAAGACCTTTTTTTATTAAGAGTTAATTAAGAGAAAGGATGTTATCAAACTAAAAGTATGCAAACACATTTCATCGCAGAAGTAAATTGACTATTGATGAAACAGGTACTGGTTGATAGCAGAATTACACTCTTTTGCTTTGGCGAAAAATGCATGAGCTGTGAAATATCTAATGTAGAATTAATGGTAAGTGATCAATATAGAATGGAAGGTAGTTTTATTGAACCTTCTTATTTTATAAGTGAACTTAATCTAAATGCGATCTTTCCATTGAGGGAAGTATCAATTCGATTAGGAGAAGGAATTATATTGACTGTAATAAACTAGATCTAATGCGTTTAGATACTGCAAAACTATAGTCTTGTTATGCAAACAACAAAAGAAGCATATCATCTATTATGACACGCTTATTTTATTGTTTGAGTTATAATATGTTACTTATTGATCAGTATTGGTTTTGTATAGACTTTATCTTTCACTACCACTTTAGCGACATACAAGCCTGCTGGAAGATTAAATGGCGCAAGGTTCAGTTCTATAACCTGTAAGCCTTGTACAATAGTTATGTTATCTATAATGCTTACTTGTTGACCACTGGCTGAGTATAATTGTACATACAGTTCCGAAGCTTCTTTAATATTTACAGACAGCTGAGCACGATTGCGGCAAGGGTTAGTGTAAAACACAAGATCATCTTGACTTTCCAATTCCGTTACATTTGGAGTCACACTTGCAATGGTGTTTTTGACTTCATTGATTTCGACCGGAACACTGTAGTCGAAATAGATGTCCGCTTTGTTGAAAATTCGAGTTAAAGGAGCCAGGTCTAATTTTCTGTTTCCCCTTTATAGAACATAGCCATGACTGTTTTTTTTATTATGTATGCTATCAACAAAGTTGATGTCTTTGAAATCAAAAGTTAAAATATTTTTTGAAATAGAAGCCTTACAATCATGGCTGGATCGGATAATCGTAATGGTGTAGTCTTCTGAATTTTTATTGATAGGACTTTTGATAGATATATTATAGGCCACATCATTGCCTGTGTTTGAAATCTTATTTGATAAGTTAACTCTTCTTGTTCAGAAGTCATGAAGTCTTCTGCTGTAGTTCACTGAGTAGATACTTTTATGTAGTAGGAGAAGAACTAACCTCGTGATAAGAGTAGAATGCACGACCTATCTAGTACTGATAAGGCGAAGTACCTCCTGATACATTAATTGTGATTGTTCCATCTGCACAGTTGGATGTTGAAGAACTCGTCACATGAACAATGTTCTGTCCGTAACTTGAAAAAGAAAGAAAAAAACCTATAAGGAAGAGTTTGAGAAATGATTTCATAATGGTAAAAAGTTTGGTTTATGTATACAAGACAGGACAATCATCATTTCATTGCCTGAGATTTCAGAAAAAAATAAAAAACACACCAATCGTTAAATCCGACTTGTGTTTTTGCTTAAATAATCACTTGCATTGCCTTATTTAAGTAGTTTTGGGTATTCCATGTGGAGCTTTTTTAAAGCGGTTAATATCGTTTTGGCTACCACATATTCTTTGTACCAGTTTTGATCTGAAGGGACGATGGTCCAGGGAATAATATTGCAGTAGTTAAAAATGCCCTCATAGGCCTTCATATAGTCGTCCCATTTTTTTCGCGTTTCGGCATCTCCGTCATTATGCTTCCAGAATTTTTCAGGATTGGTTTGTCGCTCTTCCAATCTTTCCAATTGTTCTTCTTTTGAAATGTGCAGGTAAAACTTTAATACAATTGTATTGTTCTCATTTAGTAAAAGCTGTTCAAATAAATTAATGTAGTCGTACCTGCTTTTAACCTGTGCCTGATTGATCCATTTTTCAACACGGGGAACCAATACGTCTTCATAATGCGAACGATTAAAAATCATTATATTTCCTTTGGCTGGTACATGTTGATGTACTCTCCATAAAAAGTCATGCGCACGCTCTTCTTCCGAAGGAGCTTTAAATGCAGTGACGTCAATGCCTAGTGGATTCAAACCTCCAAATACTTTAGACACTAATCCATCTTTACCTGAAGCATCCAATCCTTGGAGAATAATCAGTAAGCTGTATTTTTTTTGTGCGAATAATATTTTTTGAAGTTCGTTTATTTCTTCCAGTAATTTAATCGTGTCTTTTTTGACAATATCTTTTGAAATTTTTCGAGGCGCTCGCGTAGAGATAGTTGATAGTTTACTCATGAAGTAAGAAAATAAGGTATTACTTTTTGTTGAGAGAAGTTACAATGTTTTTTGCAGCAATGAAAGCTGTGGTCCAGGCGGCTTGAAAATTAAATCCTCCGGTTATACCATCGATGTTTAATAATTCTCCAGCGAAGTGTAGCCCCTGTATTTTAACAGACTCCATTGTTTTCAGGTGTATGTCTTTCAAAGAAACACCTCCGGCCGTGACGAATTCTTCTTTGAAAGTTGTTTTGCCTTTTACTGTTAAAGGGTAACTCATAAGATTTTCTATGAGTTTATTAATTTTCTTTTGACTGACATTGTTCCATGTTTGTTCTTCTTCTATTTCTGATTGAAATAAAAGTAATTCCCAAAGTCTTTTGGGAATTGGTTCAATAGCAGTATTGTTAATTTTCTTTTTGCCATACTCTTTTATCAAAGCATTGATTTTCTCTTTGAGTACCGCTTCAGTGAAAGAATAGTCCCATGCAATTAAGGCATCAAAACTGTATTGTCGTTCTGCCAGTTCTACTGCTCCCCATGCCGACAACTTCAATACAGCCGGCCCACTCAAGCCCCAATGTGTAATGAGCAGAGGTCCTTCTTCCTGTAGTTTGGAATTACGTATTCTTATTCTGCAATGTGGAAGGGCTACACCTGCCAAGTTTTTCAACAAATGATCAGCTGCATTAAAAGTAAAAAGAGAAGGGTGTAGAGGGGTAATGGATTGAGATAAATCTTTCAACCAATTGTAATGATTAGCATTTTGACTGCCTCCTGTACAAGCTAGTATGTATTTGGTTTTGATTTCTCCTTCAGAAGTTGAAAGGTAAAAAATACCATTGTCTTTGCGTACATTAATGACAGCACAGGATGTCTTTAGTGCAATGTTTTTCTTTTGAATTTCTTTAGAAAAACAATCTATAATCGTTTGCGAACTGTTGGACTCCGGAAATACTCGTCCATCAGACTCTGTTTTTAAACGTACTCCTTTTTCTTCAAACCAATGCTTAACATCCACAGATGAAAAATCTTGTAATAATTCCCTTAACTCTTTTTCTCCACGAGGGTAGTGTTTTGCAAATGTTTTTAAAGGCAAGTCTTCGTGTGTTACATTGCAACGACCACCGCCGGAAACTTTTACTTTCGAAAGCACTTGACTGGTCTTTTCAAGAATCAATACAGATGCAGATCGTTGTCTTTCTACAATATTTATGGCTCCGAAGAAACCTGCAGCTCCACCTCCAATAACAACAGTATCGAAAATATGATCGGGTTTATGTATCATTAAAACCAGCTTTTACCTCTCTTCTTGCTGGTTGAAATACCGAGTACGCCTAATAATCCTCTTGTCAATTCACGCGCTACGGTTCTGCCGACTTGCTTGGCAATCGGACTATTTATTGCTTGTTCTAAAGTTGACATTTCAGGCTTAGGGGGCGCTGTTTTACGAGTGGGTTTTGCTTCCTCTTCCTGATCTGATTCTTTAGTCGTCGCTTTATGTTCTAAGCGATCACAAAGAATTTCGTAAGCACTTTCACGGTCTATAATTTGATTGTATTTAGGAATCAATTTTGACTCAGAGACAATTTGGTCAATTTCAGTAGGCGTCAATATATTCATTCGTGAAGCTGGTGCTTTCATGCGCACAGCTGCCAGAGGAGTAGGGGCGCCCTTCTCATCCAACGAAGTAACCAATGCTTCTCCTATACCAAGTGCTGTAATCAGCTCTTCTGTTTTATAAAAATCAGATAAAGGATAATTCTCTGCTGTCAGTTTAATGCTCTTTCGATCCTTGGCTGTGAATGCTCTTAATGCATGTTGTATTTTTAATCCCAATTGCCCTAAAATATCTGCGGGTATATCAGTAGGAGTTTGTGTACAAAAGAATACTCCGACACCTTTCGAACGAATCAATTTGATAATACTTTCCAATTGATCCAGCAAAGCTTTGCTGGCCTCTTCGAAAAGTAAGTGTGCTTCGTCAATGAAAATAACCAACTTGGGTTTGTCCTGATCTCCTTGTTCTGGGAAGGTGGTATAGATTTCAGCCAATAAGCAAAGCATGAAAGTGGAAAATAACATAGGCTTATCTTGAATATCCGTGAGTCGGATAATGGAAAGCATGCCTTTCCCATTGGAATCCTTTCTTAGGAAATCTTCCGTTTCAAAAGAGTATTCACCAAAAAAAGCATCACCACCTTGTTGCTCCAATTCTATCACTTTTCTAAGGATAGTACCTGTTGATGCGGTAGATATTTTGCCATATTCTTTTTCAATGTCTACGCGACCATCTTCGGAAATAAATTGCAGTACTTTTTTGAAGTCTTTTAAATCAAGAAGAGGTAAGGTATGATCGTCACAATATTTAAATAAAATAGAGACAATACTACTTTGGGTGTCATTGATACCTAATATCTTAGAAAAGAGCACCGGGCCAAATTCAGAAACGGTCGCTCTTAATTTTGCACCTTTTTCATTTGATAAGCTTAACAATTCAATTGGAAAGGCACTGGCTTTAAAGGGTATTCCAATTTGTTTTGCCCTTTCTTCCAAGGTAGGAGAAGTTTGACCAGCAGCGCCTAAGCCACTTAAATCTCCTTTTATATCCATGAGCAGTGCAGGAATACCTTGTTCAGAAAGTGATTCTGCGAGCACCTGAAGGGTCTTGGTTTTTCCTGTACCTGTAGCTCCGGCAATCAATCCGTGCCTGTTAAACGTTTTTAAAGCCAGCTTAATAGGGCTTTCTTGGAGCACTTCATTGTCAAATAGAGGAGCACCTAGTATTATAAATTCCCCATTGGGATTATAGCCTTTGGTGATAAGCTCAGAAAAAGCTGCTTTATTTTTGTTCATTTTGATGTTATTTTAATGCTATATCTATTTGTTAAATTGGATTATATTTATAAATTTATGCATAAACGTATATTTTTCTTGTAAAATATTTAGATTGTTGGAAAAATATGATTTAAATTTGTCTTAAACAAAATAACTAAAAAGTATGGAATTATTTGAAAGCAAAAAAACAAAGGGAATAAAAAGTCAAATAGCAAACCTTGTTGCCATTGCACAATTAGACGGTGATTTTTCTCATGCTGAAAAGAAATTGATTTTTGAAATTGGAGAACGTAATGGTATTTCTAAAGAAAGAGTAAAAGAAATTATCAAAACAGAAGATCCCATTAAATTTAAAACACCTGAAAATGATGCGCTTCGTTTTGACAGATTGTATGAAGCCATCGAAATGATGTTGACAGATTCAGAACATGAAGAAGAAAAAATCGATTTTTGTATTGAACTAGCTATCAAATTAGGGGTAAGAATGGCTGTAGCTGGTGTTTTAGTTAAAAAGATCGTTGCTGGAATGAAAGAAAAAGTTTCCAGAAAAGACATTAAGGCGGATTGTGCGAATTTCTTGAACTACTAAGAAGTTTTATCCACCGAACATTAGTAGAAAGAGATCTTAAGATCTCTTTTTTTATTTATACTAATTGTTGAAATAATTCTGTTGATTATTGTGTGTCAAAGTATGGGAGATAAATTCATTATTGTATTATTTCTACAATTCAAAAGGCTTAGGAAAGTGATTTGCATAGAATAAATCAATGTTGTTATCACGCAGAAGTGATTGAGCATTGCTGATAATTTCTTCGTCTTCGGGCTTATCAAATACCTGACGAATGATGATGTAACGTATATTTTTGGGAAACTCTTTTGCTATGCTTAAATAAATTTTCAAATCGTTTTGTGTATTGTCTCCCATGAAAATAAATTTTTTATCTGGGAATAAAGACAATATCAATTTCAGGTTAGTGAGTTTATGCTGATCTTTTTCTCCTAATTTTTTATTAATTAATACGTGTCGAATTTTTCGCATAGGTTTTAAAAAGATAGGCCCTTTAGGAAATTGATGAAACATGAGAAACCTATAGATCAAAGGATAGAGGTTACGTTCACTGTTTGAAAGATAGAATGGTGCAGCTCCAGATAGTGCAAAGCTTTTTACAAGATTCATCATTGTAATCACTGCTTTCCTCTTTTCTACTCTCGTAAAGCTCAAGGTCCTAAATTTTAAAAATGTATTGTGTATATAGGAATGTATAAGCGTATCGTCAATGTCTGAAATGATGATGAATTTTTTTTCTACCTGATTGATGGCTAATGAATAATGTGTTTCCATCAACTTAACTTTCTCTCCTGAAATCAATTTGATTTCTTTTAAATACATCTGACTTTCGTCCCAGGAAGAATCGAAAGTAACTTTTGTAAAGAAACCACCAGTCCCATCAGTAATGGTCTTCACGCAACCCTGGTTAAACTCTAATTCTATTTCTTCATGATCTAAGGCTTTCGCTCGATACATGCGAAGCAAGTTTCGAAACGTTTCATGCCAGCTGTAATCTGTAAAGCTAATGTCTTTATCTGAGAAATAGGAAATTTGTCCATACACCAGAGTTGTATGCCCATTTGATACGGCGCAGAAGCTAAGTAATATAGGATTCTTTTTTTTGAGCATTATTGAACCAAAAGCTTGATGGCAGATTTCATGATTTCGATTTTCAGATGATTAGTTTGCCCCATGTATTCTCCATCAATTTGATAATGAATTTTTTTATTAATTCGTATTTCAGCCTGACTTGTGCTGATGACATCTGAAAACATTTCCTTATTGGTAAAGAAATTAAATCGTGTAAGACATGCTTTAAGAAAATCCTTAATGGTAACACGAGGTACATTGCATATTTCAAACTTGCCGTCAGATACCGATCCAGCTGAAATATGAATACCGGTGCCGTACTTGTTTCCGTTAGCAAAAGATAACATGTATCCTTTCTTATGGTATATACCTTCAGGTGTTTTGATAGTATATCTCAGTACTGGACTTTCTTTTATAGATTTCATAAGGTGACGTAAATAGCCGAACATTCCTCTTTGTTTTTGTTCTGCAAACTTCTTTACGATAAGCGCATTAATTCCTAAATCACCTAGATGAGCACAGATATACTTGCCATTCACTTTTAATAAATCTAAAGGAATTGTCTTATAATTTGTCGTAAGATGACTTATAATATCCTCAATGCTTTGTGATACATTTAATGCTGTTGCAAGCCCATTAGCTGATCCTAAAGGAAGTATTCCTAAAGGGATATCCATATTTAATATGTTTCGAACAACGAGTTGGATTGTACCATCACCACCTCCAGCAATTAC
>JACMQM010000270.1 GCA_014376985.1 Cytophagaceae bacterium
AGGTAAAGTGGAACTACTCCACGAATTCCTCCTCCGTCGACTGATAAAATTGTGAGTCTATTGCTGGTCGCGGGTGACATGGTTAAAATCGACTCATGTCTTCTTCAAAACGGTGTATAATGGATGTCTCTGAAGAAGAAATTTCACTGAAGGCATCAGCAACCCGTTTCATGAAATTGATACATTTCTTCTTCATCTCCTCATCAAAATCGTAGTCGTGTCGATTGGCTTCCAGCACATCGATGGCATAATTGTAAGCATCATCCAAAGAGGTTTTACTAGTAGCTAACTGTTCAAACATTTTCTTTATCCATTCATTGTCTGTGTCAGACAATTCAAATTCCTTTTGAGCCAATTTCAGGATGATCTCCTTTTCTTCGTTTTGAACTTCACCATCGGCCATTGCTATAGAATAGGCAAGACTTCCCATTGCACGGTGTATATTTTCTTTTGCCATTGTATGTTGCTTAAATTCTTATTTTTTAAAGTACAGCATCCATTTTTAATAAACAAACGAATATTCATAAAAAAAGTCTCGATTTCCATCGAGACTTTTTCCACTTGTCTATTTTAATTTCAATCCGTCCTGAGCCCGTTTATTTGTCGGGTCTAATTTCAAGACTTTATTCCAGTAAATATCCGCATTTACTTTGTCCTTTTTAAACATATAATAAGAAGCGACATATTGGTAAGATTCCAGTAAAGGATCTTTGTACTTAACTTCATCTGCAGCACACAATTCTATTACTTTATCATAAAATGGTTTTGCCTGACCAGTTTTATAATCCGGATCTAATAAAGCATTACTTCTTCCTCTGTATAAGAAACCAATATATGCTTTAGGTCTGGAATCTGTCAGGTAAGTAAAAACAGAATCTGCCTGTTGATACTTCTTGCTGAAATAATACGCTTTACCCATGTTTAGGTAATCATTATCGTCCGCTTTGATTACAGCTTGTTTTCTCTTATAAGCTTTAATAGCGTTGGTATAATTACTTTTCAATAAATAGAAACTACCCAAATCATTCCATAAAATAGCTTTAGTACTATCTCTCAATACAGCAAATTCAATGTTCTTGTAAGCCAGTGAATCATTTTCCTTTTTGATGTAAAACTTTGCCAAGTATTCATAATCGACCGCTAATATGTTTTTAGGATCGGCCGTTGCAAAGAATTTATTCTCGTATTCTAAGCCTTTATCATATGCACCTGTTTCATAAAGACAAAATGCTTTCAAGCGATACAAAATTGGATTAGGATATTTCTGCTGTTCCAATTGATCGAAGATCGTTAGTGCCGTTTTGTAGTCTTGTGTCAAATACAAAAATGAGGCATACCTGAACTGTGCATCGTCATTGTTGTCTATTTTCTGTAAATACAATTGATAATTTTCGATGGCTTTTTTGTATTGTTTAGAGCGGTAATAAATCTCGCCTATTTCTTTATACAAAGGTCCAAACTCCGGATCCAATGCCAATCCTTCTTTATAGGTACTGATGGCAACATCATAATTTCTTGCATTGACATACAAATTACCTTTTCTCCAAAAGGTCAATGGATTATTCGGCTCTACGTTTGCAGCGGCGTTAAAATAACTGGCAGCAAAACTACCGTCACCTTTCACTAAGTATGAATCTCCTGCGAGGATGTTTGAATAAAAGTTTTTGGGTTCGTTTTTAAGCGCCGTTTGAAGTAATGCAATGGCTGCATCTGCATTTTTCTTATCGCCTGTTTTAATATAGTAACCGGCAATAACATTCGTAACTTCTGCATTTTTCTTACCGGCAAGACTCAATGCTTTTTCGAAGTTCTGTTGTCCTTCTACCTGATTGGTTCCGATCACTATTTTCCCTAAGCCTGCATAACTCAATGCTTGCTTCTCATCTAGCATCATGGATTCTTTGTATTGAATTTTAGCAGAATCATATTTTTCCTGCGCGTAATACACTTCACCAATATAAAATTGATAGACAGCCGCATGCTTTGGATCAGCCGTCAATTGCTGCTTGAAGAAAGCTTTCGCATCGTTTAAGCGTTCTTTTAAAATGAGGTCTTTGCCTTTTTTTACATCTTGTGCATTCATACTGAATGAACTCAAAAACAAGACAAAAGAAAATAACAAGGTTGGTTTTAAACGTAATCTATTCATGGTATTAATTATTTTTATTTCGATGATGGTATTTCTTGTATTGGAAGTTTGAATATAATATCTATTTTGTATTTATATCAACATAAATTCCATGGATAGTCTTTTCCCGGTTTCCAATAGGCATGTGTTTAACGATTCTCATTGCTTCTTCATTGAGTGATTGATCTATAGTTTTCAAAACAAAAATATCCGTCAGTGAACCATCTGCTTCTATTGTAAGACCTAATATAACTTTGCCTTTGATCTTTTTTCTCAAAGCATCCTCTGGATATTGCAAGTGTTCATCTATAAATTGAAACGAGGCTACTCTCCCTCCTATATTCAAGCGCAGTATGATATGTTATGCGTCTAAAATGTAAGGGACTATCTTTTTTACATCTAAATACTTTAATGAATCTTGCAATTGTGCGTTAGCCCTAGACAATAATGAATGAACAATTGTTAGAGAAAGAATGAATGCATACTTTTTCATTCTGCTACTAGTTCAATCGTTCTCGGCGGAATCTTAGCTGGCAACAAACCTGCCTTCAATATAATCCTTTGTCCCCGATCAGACAAAACGAAGGAAGCAAAAGCTGAGCCAGAACTTTGCTTGGCTCCAACGTTGATGCCATAGATTTTCCTGGACAAAGGATACACTTCATTATAGAGTTGGTCTTGAAAAGGATATTCTGCTTGTTGCTTACCGGAAGGGACTAATCCAACGAGCTTTATGCCTTTAGGCAACGCTTCTTCTTCACCGGTAAAGTAAGAAGAGCTAATGAGTCCTATACAATTGCTGCGACGTTTTACAGCACTAATAACAGAATCTTCTGATCCTCCCGAATAAACATTGATCTGTTGTTTATCGACTGCATACCGATCATAAATCAAAGCATAAGCAGCGGTGTTGGAATTGTCTACAATGACATGGAAACTTGTAGAACGATTCGTCAAAACAGCTCTTAACTCTTCTTCTGTAATTTCTGTTTTACCGAACTGATCTCCAGCAATTACTGCCAGTCCGTCGGTCCAGAAAGGATGGGTCTTTGCATTCAATTTTCTAGTTTCAATATCTTTCTTCTCACTGGGTGTTAACAAGTAAGAACGCAAGATGACATCGACTTTATTAGAACGAATGTAATCGTATAATTTCTTTTCCCTGGCATAAATGGGAATGACTTTACGTATCGGATTGAGCGCTTCGTATACTTCCACTAACTCATTGACGATGGCATGCTGCGAAGAATCGCAGGCTACAAAAATGGTGTCTGTACGAATAATAATTGGCGCATCACCTTTCGGTACCTCGTTACAGGCCACTAGCAGTATAGATGCTCCAAGGATAAAGAGAAAATTAATTGTCTTGGTCTTTGTTCTTTTCA
>JACMQM010000271.1 GCA_014376985.1 Cytophagaceae bacterium
ACATTTTGTACCAGACTCAGGTGAATATCACTGGTTCCCGGAGGAAGATCAATCAATAAATAATCGAGGTCTCCCCATTCTACATCGGCTAAAAATTGCTTCAAAGCAGAACTGGCCATAGGACCTCTCCAAACCACCGCTGCTTCGGCCGGAGCCAAAAAGCCTATGGAGATGAGTTTAATGCCGTATTGTAAAATCGGAATGATAACATGTTTGCCGTTTTCCTCTACAATGTTTGGCCTTACATTCTCCACATCAAACATGATTGGAATCGAAGGTCCTGAGATATCGGCATCAATAATACCCACACTAGCTCCCATTCTCGACAAAGCTACCGCCAGGTTGCAAGTCACCGTAGACTTACCCACACCACCTTTACCGGAAGCTATGGCGATAATATTTTTTACACCCGGCAACATCGGTTGATTGCTGCGGGTACTGCTCACATCTGCGATAAGATTTACCGTCACTTGAAGTGAGGCGTCTATCTTCTGCACAGCGGCAGTACAATTATTTCTTATGAGTTCTTTTAAGGGGCAAGCAGGGGTTGTCAGAACAACTGTAAAAGATACTTTATTGCCTTCAACTTTCACATCCTTGATCATGTTAAGGGTTACCAGATCTTTCTTCAAATCCGGTTCCTCCACAGTGGACAAGGCCTTCAGTACGTCTTCGTTTGTAATTGTCATCTCAAGAGGCTATTTCTTTCGCAATATACGTTTTTTAGTGCTATATTTATTAACAATTTGAAAGGCGGAATTTTGCCTTCTCTTGATTTTAATCCGAAGCAATTCTTTTGAATATTTCCCGGGAAACCATAGAGCAAGTCCAGCAAGCGGTTGATATCGTGGAGGTGGTTGGCGATTTTGTAAGCCTTAAGAAAAAAGGGCATTACATGATGGCTTGCTGTCCTTTTCACAATGAAAAGTCACCTTCTTTTTCAGTGACTCCTTCCAAAGGAATTTACCATTGTTTCGGTTGCGGTAAATCAGGTGATTCGATCCAGTTTATCATGGATCATGAAACATTCACATTTTCGGAAGCCATCGTTTTTTTGGCTAACAAATATAACATCGCTATCATCGAACTCGGTCGAAAGGACGAAGATGTTCAGCAAGATACAGAACGTGAAAGTATTCTGATCGCTTTGCAATATGCCAACGATCATTATGTGAAAAATCTTTGGGAATCTGATGAAGGACAATCTATCGGTTTGAGTTATTTCAGGGAACGAGGATTCATCGATCCGATCATCAAAAAATTCAACCTGGGTTATAGCCTCGATGCCTGGGAAGGTCTGCTGACAAAAGCATTAGCCGATCAATTTAAACCAGATATCATGCAGAAGGCTGGTTTGGCCTTGGCTAGAGAAAATGCCAACGACAGTACAAAGACAAAACTATACGATCGTTTTAGAGGTCGTGTGATGTTTCCCATACACAGCGTAGCAGGTAAAGTCATTGGCTTTGGTGCGCGTATGTTGACCAAAGAAAAAAATCAACCCAAATATCTTAACTCTCCTGAAGGAGAAGTATACCATAAGAGTAAAGTGCTCTATGGACTTTTTCAGGCCAAGACCGCCATCCGAAAACTGGATGAATGTTTCTTGGTCGA
>JACMQM010000272.1 GCA_014376985.1 Cytophagaceae bacterium
ACTTCTTTGTGCTACACAAGCAGCGGCATATCCTAAACATATTGTTTACGTGGCTTACGATTACAAAGGCCCTGCACATAGTTTCATGTTCAATACCAAAGATGTTACCGATTTCAATTACTTCAGAAAAGAAGTTCCCGCCAGTAACGATTGGACAACCATACTGATCCCGCTTGCGGATTTAAAGCAAACTCCTACTCTTGCGAAAGGTGCACCCTTTAATCCGGAACAACTCAACGGACTGGAATGGTTTCTACAAGGTGTAACCGGTGAGGCGGGCAGTTTGAAGATCGACAACATCCGTTTTGTCTACACACCGATCGAAGGAAGAAATTATCAGGAATAGGAAAAAATCATGCATAAAAAAAGCACACTGACGTGTGCTTTTTTTATGCATGATTTTTACTTATTTAACTATAGTTCTCAAGTCGTTTACCCGTTTGTTCCTCATAAAAATTCTGCAGCATGTGTAAGTATTTCAGTTTAAGTAAAGGCACTTTCACTAAGTTTGATTCTACTAATTCATCGCAAGGTTACAACGTTCTGACGCGACCCGTTTTGCCATCGGCAACCAAGGTAAAATTGATGGCCACTACGATGTCCCGATCCATGAACACATCTATTTCAAAACCAAAACTAATCAACCGGATCATATTGTAATAGGATATAATTTCCGGGTTTATATGCTTCGGTTCTTACCATGATCAAATTTTATACCTTATAAAATACAGCTAATTAGGTATAAACAAATAGGCCTTCCCAAAAAGGAAGGCCATCTCTGTCTCGCATTTAATATTGTAATATTATTTATGCTGCATACTAGCAGGATCGATGCTTACGCCTAAGCCTTGTGCAATAGCCATTCCCAGACCAATATCAGCGCGAAAGAAGTGACACAATTGTCGGTTTATAATGTCATTCTTCTTTTCTCCATTAATGCCCTTCATTGCTCCAATAATATTAGATACGGTATGTTGCCGATCTTCATCCGACATGACCTTTCTAAATAAAAGACCCGGTTGTGTATAGTGATCGTCTTCACCCGGACTATTTCTGTCGTACCAATCGGCCAGTTGACTATCCAACGCTAATGCAGGCATCTTATAGGATTGATCCGCTTCTATGTCGTCAAAACTATTAGGGAAATAATTCGGTGCATCTTCTCCATTACCGTCTACTCGCATTAAACCATCGCGTTCGTAATTGTTTGTCATGTAAGGACATTTGTTCACAGGAATCTGCTCGTAGTTCGCTCCTAATCTATACCGGTGTGCATCAGGATAAGAAAGTAAACGTCCCTGTAGCATTTTATCAGGCGAGTAACTGATTCCATCAATCACATGCGCAGGGGCAAATGCCGCTTGTTCTACTTCTGCAAAATAATTACGAGGTACCTGATTCAATTCCATGGTACCGACATTGATCAAAGGGAAATCACTGTGCGGCCACACTTTGGTTAAGTCAAAGGGATTGAAAGGAAATGCTTTCGCTTGGTCCTGTGTCATCACCTGAATTTTTAAATCCCATGCCGGAAATTCTTTTCTTTCAATAGCCTCTATCAAATCGCGTTGTGCATGATCGGGATCTATACCTCTCATTTCATTGGCTTCCTGACCCGTGAAATTCTTTATCCCTTGTTTGGTGACAAAGTGAAACTTCACCCAAACCAATTCCTGCTGGTCATTGATCATGGAGAAGGTATGACTGCCGAATCCGTGCACGTGACGGTAAGAATAAGGCGTACCGCGATCACTCATGAGAATCATAACCTGATGCAAACTTTCCGGATTTAAACTCCAGAAGTCCCACATCATGGTCGGACTTTTTAAATTCGTTTTCGGATGACGTTTTTGTGTATGAATGAAATCACTAAATTTCTTAGGATCTTTTACAAAGAACACCGGTGTATTATTACCTACCAGATCCCAGTTGCCGTCTTCGGTATAAAACTTCACAGCGAATCCACGTGGATCTCTTTCTGTGTCTGCACTCCCCTTTTCTCCACCTACGGTTGAAAAACGAATCAACATTTTACAACTGTTGCCTACTTTGCTGAAGAGTTTGGCGCGGGTGTATTTTGTGATATCGTTTGTTACCTTAAAAGTACCGAAAGCACCAGTTCCCTTTGCATGTACTACTCGTTCAGGAATACGCTCTCTATTGAAATGAGCCATCTTTTCATGCAAAACAAAATCCTGCAATAAAAGCGGTCCCCTCGGGCCTGCACTCATTGAATTCTCGTTTTCGGCATAAGGAATGCCTGAGGCTGTGGTTAGTTTTTTCTTTTCCATATTTTCTATTATTCGGATTATTTCTGAATTAAGTCTACAAATATTCAGCTTTTCTAGGTATCAATCAAATTGATATTTTCTATATTTACATAGATTTTATCTATATGACTATTCAGCAACTAGAATACCTGATCGCCGTCGATGAATGCCGCCATTTTGCAAAAGCGGCTGAAAAATGCTTCGTTACACAACCTACCTTGAGTATGATGCTTCAAAAACTGGAGGAGGAATGGGGCGTGCAATTATTTGACCGGAGCCGCCAACCAGTGGTGCCTACGAAAGAAGGAGAAGAACTCATTCGCCTGGCGAAGAATGTCATCCTGGAAACTAAATTCATAAAAGATCACCTGCATAATATTAAAGATGAATTGACTGGAGAAGTCAGACTCGCTATTATTCCTACTCTGGCACCTTATCTTGTACCTTTGTTTTTAAATGAATTCGTAAACAAGGCTCCGAAACTCAAAGTCTTTATTCGTGAAATGGCTACCGTACAAATGATCGCGGCTTTGAATGCAGGAACAATAGACATTGGCATAATGGCAACACCAATAGACGAACCTGGATTGAAAGAATATCCATTGTTCTACGAAGAATTTTATGTGTATGCTTCTCCTTTGGAAAAATTACCGCAGAAGAAATACATTCTCCCTAAAGAAATCAAAACAGAACGCCTATGGTTGCTAGAAGAAGGGCATTGTTTCCGCAATCAAATGATGAATCTATGTCAGTTGAAAAAGAAAGATGCACTGGCTTTTAATTACGAAGCAGGTAGCATTGAAACATTGATCAATCTGGTGGATCACAGCAAAGGCTTGACCTTGATCCCACAATTAGCAGAAATGAATTTAACGCCTGCCCAAAGAAAAAACGTTCGTGAATTTACAGCTCCCAAACCAGCCAGACAAATTAGTTTGGTGGTGAAAAATAATTTCATACGACAAAAAATGATTACGGAATTAAAAAAACATATCCAACAGGCAGTAGATAAGAAAATGCTGAATAATAAAAACAAGAAGGTGACGGCAATTGAATGATCAGTTGATTACTGTCAATGAATTCTGATTAATTACAGTCTTACACGCTTCTGAAAAGTGTCTGTATAATATGACATCTTTAGGCCTCCATAACGGATAAACTACTTTTGCTGCTTTTCCGGAATCATTACAATAAGAGACCTTTTGTAAAATACTTTCTACAAACTCGTAGCCGGTGATTTCTCATCCAGCGACACGCAGGAAATCCACATCCTATTCAATCAGGCTTCCGAAGCATATCAATTAAAAATCACCGATTTGTTAGGTGCTACTTACTTTAGTGAAGTATTGACCGCAGCAAGCGAAAGCAGCGCATACGATTAAACTAAATGGTGTGAATTCCGGTATTTATCTTTTGTCTGCTAGAGGAAATGGGAGGCAGTATCGGGTGAAAGTTGTTGTGAATTGACAGATAACCTACACCTCATTTATCGCCTCAAAAACGCTAATCAGCCATGTGATCCATTTTTAAAGCACAATACATGAAGATCTCCTGAATTAATACATGCGTCCAAATAGGAGTTTAAAATACAAGACACATAAACAGGTTTTAATACTTTAGTATTAGTACTTTTACATCAACTCTTTCAAACACCTTGCAAAAAATCACCTTCAACAATAAAAACAATCTTTTCTTTCAACGCCTGAAAGAAAAGGTAGACGTGCATTTCAAATCGAACAATACAGTTGCTACCGGCAATCGTTCCTTGTATGTGAAAAGTGTCTTACAGGTTTGTTCCGCCATAGGACTTTATATCACGCTTGTATTCATTCATCCGGATGCTTTTCTTTCTGTGATTCTTTGTGCTTTACTGGGTGCCAACTTAGCGTTTATTGGTTTTAACATCATGCACGAAGGAGGTCATCAGAGTTTTTCTAAAAGAACCTGGGTCAATGTTCTTTCCGCTTATTCCTTGAATGTATTAGGAGGAAATGCGATGTTCTGGAAAGCAAAACACAACGTCAACCATCATACCTATACCAACATCGAAGGAATGGACGACGATATCAATGTGCAGCCTTACATGCGCATACACCCTTCTCAACGCAGGTATTGGATGCACCGCTTTCAACATATTTATTGGATCTTATTGTACGGCATCACTTACCTGTCCTGGATATTCATCGATGATTTCGCAAAATACTTCAGCGGTAAAATGGTACCGAACAGTCCGCAACGCAAATGGACATTGAAAGAGCATCTTATCTTCTGGTCAACAAAAATCGGATACATCGCTCTATACATCGGCTTACCGGTATACTTCACAAGCTTAGCCAGTACACTGATTGGTTTTGGCATCATGACCTTTGTGTGTGGATTAACGATTGCCGTAGTATTTCAAATGGCTCACGTGGTAGAAATCACAAGCTTCCCTGAACCGGATGCGATAACCAGCAAGATCAACCAGGAATGGGCCATCCATCAGATAGAGACAACAGCTAATTTCGGAACAAACAACAAAATATTATCCTGGTTTCTTGGTGGATTAAACTTTCAGGTAGAACACCATTTGTTTCCTCGCATCAGTCATGTGCACTATCCTGCCATTAATAAGCTGGTGAAAGAAACGTGTGAAGAGTTCAATGTTTCTTATATAGAATTTTCTTCATTGGGTACAGCTTTCTGGTCGCATTTGAAGCACATCAAAAAAATGGGGATGGCCAGTTAACCTTACCTTGCTCTTATAAAAAAAAGACCGGCTACAACCGGTCTTTTTTATTTTTGTAATCCTAAGTCATCCATTCTCGGTCTTCCCTGCCAATCGTTTTCCCGCAACTTCTCCAGATTTTTCTTAGAATTGCGGGAATTGCTGTTTCATACTTTATTGCATAAGCCTTCCATCAATCTTGATGCTTATGTATAAATGCGAAATCCTATCTTCCGGGAACCATGTAGCGACAATCTTTTCTTATCATTACGCCATGAATGACTTTTAACCGGTTATAGATTATACATCAAGGTGTTTTAACTTTATCAGTTATTTGAAAGGCAATTGTTTTGTACATGAAAAAGTAAAGCAAACTTTGCTCGATGCCTATAAGACTTGCGAAACTACTTGTCCAGGCGTTAAGTTTTACACCGGAGAAGGTTCCATGAGAAAAGGCGGGGCTTACATTTTCAATCACCGTACACATCAAAATGGTTTGAGTGTAGATTTGCTGTAGAACTATACAAAAGACAAGGCGCCCTATGATTCCGTGGAATTGTGCAATGCGTACGGTTATGGATTGAATACCGATGACAAAGGCCATGTCAACGAAAGTGTTCCTATTGATTGGTATGCCGCACGCATACAACTTGATTTGAAACCAATGCCCGCTTCTTGCTCGCGCTGGACGATGCGTGTAAGAGGAATGGGGTACGAATCAAAATTGTCATTTTAAAAACAACATTGAAACCGTCACTCTTTGCAACACCCTCCGGTAAACAATTAGTGTCCAGAAAAATCCGTTTCGCTCAAACCCTGACTCCGAAGCTCAACCAGGCGCATGACGATCACTTTCATGTGGATTTTGAATTGTAATAATACCATTGTAGGGGGGCACAATGCATTGTGCCCCCCTACTTGTTTATCCGCTGGTTCAAGCGCCTACAATACGATAGAGCGTCCCGCTCGGTAATTTCGCTTACTGGAAAGTGTTGTGGGTAAGTAAAATCAACACATGGAACTTTTATTCCATTGCTCATGTTTAAAACGTCAATAAAACATCACTTCATTTTTTTATATTCTCAACCAAAAAACAATTTCTTAACACTACAGACACTTGCCTTTTTATTTCAAATGTCTAACTTTAAAGACCTTCATTGAAATTATTATCTCTAACCATCAATTATGATAGCATCTAAAGGATACGCGGCACAAGGCCCGACAACTAATCTAGCACCATGGAATTTCGAGCGCAGGGAAGTGGGCGCTCACGATGTACAAATTGAAATTCAATTTTGCGGTGTTTGCCACTCTGATCTTCATCAAATTAAAAACGATTGGTTTCCGGGTATCTTTCCGATGGTACCAGGACATGAGATCGTCGGTAAAATTATTAAAGTAGGTTCCGAGTCGAAGAAATTTAAAATCGGCGATCTGGCCGGTGTAGGTTGTCTGGTCGATTCTTGCAGAACTTGTGAAAACTGTCAGGAAGGATTGGAACAATATTGTTTGAATCATAACGTAGGCACTTACAACTCCAAAGGCAAAGACGGTCTACCTACTTACGGTGGATACTCCAACAACATTGTTGTACACGAAGATTTCGCTTTACGCATTTCCAATAAATTATCATTGGCTGCCGTAGCGCCTTTGTTGTGTGCGGGCATTACTACTTACTCTCCTCTTCGTTACTGGAAAGTAGGCAAAGGGCATAAACTGGCTGTATTGGGTTTAGGTGGATTAGGACACATGGCGGTAAAATTCGGTGTATCGTTTGGGGCTGAAGTAACGGTATTGAGTACTTCTCCTTCTAAAGAAAAAGAAGCGAAAGCCTTAGGTGCGCACAAATTTGTAGTGACCTCTGATCCGGCACAAATCGCTGCGGTAAAAGGATCGTTTGATTTTATTCTAGATACGGTGTCAGCAGAACATGACATGAACATGTACTTGTCTTTGTTAAGAACAAACGGCACTCACATCATTGTCGGCGCTCCTTCTGATCCGCACAGCATCTCTGCCTTCTCGTTATTGGGTGGCAGAAAAAGCCTGGCCGGTTCGGGCATAGGCGGTCTTCCCGAAACACAGGAGATGCTGGACTATTGCGCAGAACATAATATTTTATCGGACATAGAAATCATCGACATCAAAGACATTCATAAATCTTATGAACGCATGCTGAAAGGTGATGTACGTTATCGTTTTGTGATTGACATCGCGACATTGTAATTGTAGAACAAGAATAGAAAAAGGCGATGAGAAATTCTCATCGCCTTTTTTATTGACGCTGGTTCAAGCGTGTACGCTTGGTCCTGAAATGATTTAGAGCGTACCTCTCGTGGATCACATCAGGAAATAAATCTCTATTTTACTTCTGTTTTTTGCCAATAACTTTTTCCATTATTGATTACTTCCACGGTATAAATTCCTCTCTTCAATTCTTTCGCATGGATAAATACGAGATGACGCAAGGCATTAACAACATCTTGCATGATCAACTTACCTTCGGGATTGTATAATTTTAACGTACAAGCGCCCTTAAGTCCTTTATCGTAAAACGATATCGTACCGGAAGAATCTTGCAACAAAATCGTGTACTCGTTCACCGCATTTACAGGCTTTGGTAATAAAGTCTCTGAACGTGCAAAGCTGAGGATTAAAAAGATAAGGAGTGTATAATTCATACGGTGCTTCTTACTCCTCTTTTTCATAAAAATAAATCTTGCCTCTTTCCAATCCGATCAGGTATTGATCATCGAGGTGCTTGATGTAGAAAAACCGTTGTACCAGAGAAGTAAGTCCTATACATTGAATGAGGCATTTCCCCCTATCCAAGGTATAATATTCTGTGGTGGTATAATTACCGTTATCGTTCTTCAGCATGTCGCCTCTCAAATAGGTTATAGAAGCTCCTGTATGAGAAAAAATCTTCATGTTCACCAACGTATCGATGTCAACGTCTCCTTCATCATAAGTATCCACCAACAGCCATTTCCCATACAGTGTACTGGTATCGCAAGTGATCTTGTAGGAGTAGGAGGACAATAGGATGATAAGTAAGAATAAAGTGATTGTTTTCATAGTGTGCTAAACGAAACAGACAGCGTAAGATTTGATTTGTTAATGCAGTTAATTTTAAAAATTTCAGGAATTGGTTTCAGCATTTTATTTTCTATATAATCAGATGCAAATGTACCGAATTAGATAACTATTAAAAACAATAAAATAAAAGACTCTATACTATTACTCACCTCCCAATCACCTCTCTCCTATGCTCCACCCCCAACTGCACCAAAGCCTCCATCGCTTGTTTCAGTGACTTACAGTAATCGGTGAGTGCATATTCCACGGTTATGGGTGCGGTGGTGTCGATTAATGCACGGGTAAGGATATGATGATCTTCCAAATCTTTCAGTGCAGCGGAAAGGACGCGGGAAGAAATACCTGGCAGGTCTTTTTGTAATTCCTTGAAACGTCTTTTTTCAACCGTCAGCAAAGCCAGGATGATTTCCATTTTCCATTTGCCGCCAATTACGTCTACGATGTCGCGGGCTACACTTAACTTCTTTACACAATCGTCTACGGTTGCACCGGGATTGTCAGAGAGCATTACACCTATGGGACAGGCCATGGTAATAGTTGTTAGTTCGGTTACTAAAGGTTACTGTTCACAACCGAATGATTCTTTTGTTTAAGTTTGTAACAAATAAAGTGAGATGAAAGTTATTTCTGAAAAATTATTGAATTAGCTAATCAACTATTTGTATAAACTTTCTCGCTCTATTCCCCGTAAATCCAATAAATTATATATCTTTCTATACATGAAACACAACATATGTTTCCTTTCACTCTAATTCCTTTTTAGGAATTACTACCGCTAAAAATAAAAACGACATCTCACATAAAATCTATTTCTTATGAGTCGCGCTAAAATAATTATTTTCTGGATTGTCGGCATGCTGTTCATGGCAACAGGTGTAGCTAAACTGATGCATATTGATCCGGTGTCCATAGAAATTTTTCAACGCGCCAAATATCCTGACTGGATGTATTACGCGGTAGCTGTTACAGAACTTACAG
>JACMQM010000273.1 GCA_014376985.1 Cytophagaceae bacterium
AAACAATTGTTTGACAAAGCCAACGAAGTATTGGGTTTCAATATCTCTCAAATTATGTTTGAGGGAACAGACGAAGAATTAAAACAAACCAAAGTCACACAACCTGCAGTATTCCTGCACTCTGTGATCCTTGCAAAAACAGCAACAGACTTCCAACCGGATATGGTAGCGGGTCACTCTTTAGGAGAGTTCTCCGCTTTAGTAGCAGCGAATGCATTGTCTTTCGAAGATGGATTGTCTTTGGTATACAAAAGAGCCTTGGCGATGCAAAAGGCTTGCGAATTGAATCCATCTACCATGGCTGCTATCCTAAATCTGAGCGATGAGAAAGTAGAAGAAATCTGTGCTTCAATTACGGATGAAGTAGTGGTGGCGGCAAATTATAACTGTCCTGGTCAATTGGTGATTTCCGGTTCGATCAAAGGCATAGAGATAGCTTGTGAATTGATGAAAGCAGCGGGTGCTAAGCGTGCCTTGGTATTGCCTGTGGGCGGAGCATTTCACTCTCCCTTGATGGAACCGGCTCGTTTAGAACTAGCAGCAGCCATCAAAGCCACCACATTTGCAAAGCCAATTTGCTCGATCTACCAAAACGTAGACGCGAAACCCTATACAAACGTAGCTCAGATTCAGGAAAACTTAATTTCTCAGTTGACAGCGCCGGTTCGTTGGACACAAACGATACAAAACATGGCAGCCGATGGCGCTACGTTATTTGTAGAATGCGGACCTGGTAAAGTGTTGCAGGGATTGGTGAAGAAGATTTCTGCGGCCTCGGAAGTGGCGTCAGTATAAAAAAGTAATCAGTGGTCAGTTGCCAGTGATCAGAAAAATAAAAGGAGACCAATCGGTCTCCTTTTATTTTTTGTAAGTATAATAAGACTGACCATTGATTACTGACCACTGATCACTATTTTCTTTACCTCTAACATATCCTCACACCGTTCCAAAAGCTCCGTCGTACTTACATTCAACACCGGATGCGTAAAATCAGGAGCAATTTCCTGCAAAGGAACCAATACAAACCGCCGCTTGGCGATTTCGGGATGCGGAATTTTTAGATGATCCTTTGTGATGATCTCTTGACCATAATACAAAATATCAATGTCGATAATCCGGCTACCCCATTTGACAAGCCGCTGACGACCCATTTCCTCTTCGATGGACAATAAACGGCGCAGCAATTCGTCTGAAGGATAAGCGACAGATAATTGGATCATCTGATTCAAAAAAGCAGGTTGATCTTCCTTCCCCCATGGAGCTGACCAATAGACGGCAGAGCATTGGTCAGGTATCCCCACTTTGTTGGTAATACATTCTCGCGCAATCTGGAGCTGCTTATCGGGATCTTCTAAATTGCTGCCGAGTAAAAGAAAGACGGTGGTCAAATTAATGTCGTTTGAGTAGAGGCGATAGGATCAAAATTACTATATTTCAATTCAAATTAGCAAAGCTTATGAACCTTTTCAAAATCATACTAGGCACGTTTTTAGGCCTGATCATTTTCTGTGTGGTAGCCGTTGTTTTAGCGCTCACTATTGTTGGTGCTTCGATGGTGGAATCTCCCGCCTCTATTGAATCCAATAGCGTATTCAAAATATCATTGGATAGGCCTATTGTAGAAAAAGAAGACAATCGCGTAGCCACCCGTATACGCCGCAACATTACCGGTGGTGAAGCCGGTGTAGGATTGTATGATCTGTTGGAAGCCATTCAGCTGGCAAAGACCAATGAATCCATCAAAGGAATTTATTTGGAAGTCGGCATCTTTGAAGCCGGTTATTCTACTTTGTATGAATTGAGAGCGGCTCTGGAAGATTTTAAAAAATCAGGAAAGTTCATCTATGCGTACGGCGAAATTCTGACTGAAAAATCTTATTACATCTCTTCCGTGGCAGATCAATTGTACATGCCTGAATCAGGTTTGATTGAATTGAATGGATTGAAGATCGAAGTATTATACTTTAAAAATTTGTTTGAAAAACTGGATTTGAAAACGGAAGTATTTAAAGCCGGTGAATTCAAAAGCGCGGTAGAGCCTTACATCTCTGATCACATGAGCGAAAACGATCGCATTCAAAGCAAAGCACTCATGGAAGATTTATACAATGAATTCTTAGATAAGGTATCTGCTTCCAGAGGAATTGCTAAAGATAAATTATTTAACATTTCCGATTCGATGAAAGTCCGCAACAGTGATGCAGCGCTTTCCAACAAAATCATTACAGAAGTAGGATATCTTTCAGATTTAAAGAAAGCCATCGCTACCAAAGTAGGAGAGAAGGAAGTGAAAGACATTCACTGGTGCAATTATAAATCATTGTTAAGCAACAAACCGCATGAGCAGGAGCTGACGCAATCCGTAGCGGTTATTTATGCAACAGGTGAAATTGTACAAGGGGGTAAAAATCAAAGCTACATCAGTCCTGAAAGTCTAATTCCAGAATTGAGAAAGGCAGCAGAAGACGACAACATCAAAGCAGTTGTGTTACGTATCAACTCACCTGGTGGAAGTGCCTTAGCTTCTGATATCATCTGGAATGAAATTTTACAATTGAAAGCAAAGAAACCTGTTGTGGCCAGTATGTCTGATGTCGCAGCTTCTGGCGGTTACTACATGGCTATGGCTTGTGATAAAATCGTAGCTACGCCGAATACGATTACCGGTTCGATCGGTGTATTTGGTTTGTTTGTACATGCAGAAGGTTTGTTGCAAAATAAATTGGGCATCACTTCTGATCGTGAAAAGATTGGTCGTTATGCTGACATTGGTTCTTTCAGCAAAGGCATGAACGACGATGAAAGAGCAATTATTCAACAGGAGATCGAACACATTTACGGACAATTTTTATCTAAAGCAGCCAAAGGAAGACATCTGGCGGTAGAAGAAATTGGAAAGCATGCCGGTGGCAGAGTATGGTCTGGTGCAGATGCAATCAATGTAGGATTGGTGGATAGCCTTGGAGGGATCAACGATGCCATAGCTTTGGCTGCAAGCTTGGCTAAATTGAAAGCCAAAGAGTATAAAATAGAACAGTTGCCAAATAACGACGCGGAAGATTTCATGGAGTTATTCGGTGGAGACGAAGAAGTCTACGAAGAAAAACAAAAAGTAATGTTGCGTGACTTCTATCCCTACCTGAATGTGTTGCAAGACATGCACCGTGTGAAAGGAATTCAAACTCGTTTACCTTATTATTTCTCTATTGACTAGTCGTTAGTTTTAATATGCTAACGACTAAGCATTTTATTATTATAATTCCTTTTGCATCCTATTTAAAACTAAAGACTAACGTCTAATTACTAACGACTATAATGGAAGAATACAATCAACTCTTTGCGAATAACAGAAGTTGGGTAGAAAAAAAACTAAAGAAAGACCCGGGGTATTTTCATAAAATGTCTGAAGGACAAGCTCCGAAGTTTTTGTTCATCGGTTGTTCCGACAGTAGAGTACCAGCCAATCAAATTACCGGTACTTCGCACGGTGATATTTTCGTTCATCGTAACATTGCCAATGTAGTAGTGCATACAGACATGAATTTGATGTCTGTTTTACAATACGCAGTAGAAGTATTGAAAGTAAAGCATGTCATCGTCTGCGGGCATTACGGCTGCGGTGGTGTCAAAGCGGCCATGGAATCGCAGTACCATGGCTTGATCGATAAATGGCTTAGAAACATCAAAGATGTGTACCGTTTGTATGCGGCTGAACTCAATGCTATAGGAGATAAGGAAGCGCGTACCAACCGCTTGGTAGAATTGAATGTAAGAGAACAAGTCTATAAAATCTGTATGACTTCTATCATTCAAAAAGCATGGCAGAAGGAAAAATCATTGCATGTGCACGGTTGGGTATATAACATGGCCGATGGCTTTATCAATGATCTTGAAATTGATGTAGAAAAGGATTTCAAAGATTTTGCTATCTATGATTATGACAATGAAACGTTGCCAAAGAAAGATTTGCAAGGATAGAAGAAGAATTGATTTGTTAATAGTTTTATAGAACTGAGTAAAGCAACAGTTTGGGTACTGAGCAAGAAATTCATGTTGCTGTTGCTTAATACTCTTGCTGTACTGCGTTAGGGATTGAGCCATTGTCTGAGCTCTTCCCGCCAATGTAGCTTAGTATAAAATGTAAAATTCTTCTGGCGGGAAAGCGAGTGGCGAAAGCCCGGCCCGCAGGGAAACGCCCTAATTCTTTTTATTGGAATAAGTAAAAGCGTATTATTCTAAATCAATCCGATAATTATTATTCGAAGTCTTCCTTCCATCCTCCCAATAAGCTACCTAATCCTCTGTTTATTAATCTAATCTCACATAATCTTCCCAAATCCATTTTTTCTTCTCTTTTTCCTTTATTTTTGTAACATAGAACCGAACAGTCATAAATCATGAGTGATATCAGAAACAACTGGACAAGAGAAGAAGCAGAAGCTATTTATAACCTGCCGATGATGGAGTTGTTATACCAAGGCGCTACGATGCACCGTAAATATAGTGATCCTTCTGAAGTGCAGGTCTGTACCTTGCTGTCCATCAAAACAGGTGGTTGTCCTGAAGATTGCGCGTATTGCCCTCAGGCAGCACGTTACCATACCGATGTCAAAGTGGAAAAACTCATGCCCGTTAACGAGGTCATGAAAGCCGCTTTGGAAGCGAAAGAATCCGGCAGTACCCGTTTTTGCATGGGAGCAGCCTGGAGAGAAGTGAGAGATAACAAAGACTTCGACAGAGTATTGGACATGGTAAAAGGCGTAAGCAGCATGGGTATGGAAGTGTGCTGTACACTGGGTATGTTGACTGCGGATCAAGCAGAGAAACTACAGAACGCTGGTTTGTATGCCTACAACCATAACCTGGATACCAGCGCAGAGCATTACGATAAAATTATTTCTACACGTACTTACGATGATCGTATAGAGACATTAGAAAACGTGAGAAAAGCAAAAATCTCTGTTTGTTCTGGTGGTATCATCGGAATGGGAGAGAAAGATGCAGACCGCGTGGGCATGTTGCTGACGTTGGCAAATCTTCCTGAGCATCCGGAATCGGTGCCTGTAAATGCTTTGGTCCCTGTTGAAGGAACACCATTGGAAAATCAACCGAAAGTTCCGGTATGGGACATGATCCGTATGATCGCAACCGCGCGTATCATGATGCCTAAAGCAATGGTTCGTTTATCTGCAGGCAGAGTTAGGATGACAGTGGAAGAGCAAGCACTTTGCTTTATGGCTGGCGCCAATTCTATTTTCGCCGGAGACAAATTACTGACTACTCCTAACCCGGAAGTCAATGCGGATAAAGAGATGTTTCAGGTGCTGAACTTGAAGCCACGTGCGCCATTCAAAGCGAATGAAGCACCGGTTGACATTCAACAAATTCCTCAGCACGAACATGCATGTGGCCATTCTCACTAAGACATTCCTTAAGGATAGATAATAAAAAAGCCCTGCTGATACAGCGGGGCTTTTTTTATAAAGACCTGTAAAGGATTATGCTTTTTTAGCAGCAGCCTTTTTAGCAGGCGCTTTTTTCTCTGCTTTCGGAGCAGCTTCTACTTTTTCTTTTTTAGGCGCTGCAACTACTGCACTTTTCGCTGCATTACGTGGGCGGCTATTGCCATGAGAACCCATTGATATTTTGCCTTTTTTTGTCTTTTTGTCGCCTTTTCCCATAATGATAAAATGTATTGTTTACACAAAAATAAACTCTCCAGGGTCAAAAACAAATTTATATG
>JACMQM010000274.1 GCA_014376985.1 Cytophagaceae bacterium
AATTGGATCATCTAAACTTTTGATGTATCCTTTGTCCAAAGCTATACCGATCAATGTGCCGACAAAACTTTTCGCTACAGAGAAAGAACCGGAATGTGTAGTGTCCTTATAACTATCATCGTAACGTTCGTATACTAAAGAATCATTTTTAACAACGAGAAAGGCAGTCGTTTCTAAACTTTGTAAAAGTTTATCCAAGCTATCAGGTAATTTTTTTTGATTATAATCTTTGCTAAATGGCCAGGGCTGAGGCTCATTGGACGGGGCGATGGTGCGACTATAAAAAATATCCTGGTCGTTGATATCCGGATAGGTATATATAAGCGCTTTATAAATAAATGTTTTGTGGGTACATACCAATACCAGATGGGCAATGGCAAATACTGCGAGAAGGGCTAACAGTACTTTTTTTTTCATACGGAAGGGAAATTAAAAATCGTGTCCTAATGTAAAGTGAAGCAATGGGCTTTGCACTAAATTGTCTCTGATTCCCCAAGCTACATCTAGTTTCATATAGTAGCCAATCAATAGGGAACGTATACCTCCACCATAACTCACCAGAAATGGACTGCGGTAATTGGTGACTACTGCATTGAATGGAGGTTCGTTAATAACCTGAGTACTGAGACTATTGTCAGTGCCAAAAGGATTGCTGCCATTCCAGGCACTGCCGGCATCTACGAAGGTAATGAGTTGAAGATTGCGAAGGAAAGCAGATCCGATGGTGCCTCTGTAAAGGTACTGTGCAATAGGAAATCTTAATTCAGCATTAAATAGCAAATACCGCTCGCCAAATTGCGTGTTGTATTGAAATCCTCTCATGTTCATTACGTAGCGGTTAAACAATACATCGGAGTTATCTACTTGCCTTTCCACGCTCAAGGGTGAATTAGGATTGGTCCGGTCTGTACTATTGAACAACCAATTGTCCATACCGCCCAACATGTATTTCTTTGGAGCACTTCCGAAAAATTGTCCATAAGAAGCACGCACGGCTAATAACAAGGCTTTATGTATCGGTTGATAGTGTCTGACGTCTATTAAAAATTGTCCGAAGTTTTTATTTGGATCATCTGTGTGTTGTTGCACTTCAATAAATACTTTCGCTACACTTCCAGCTTTCATATTTAATCCGTAGTAACGAGTGAAATCATATACCCATTCTACTTTCCCTCCAGTGTAACCATTTAATTTATCGTCGTCTAAAATAGTCAACTGATCACTAAGATCAGAAAAACGAGTTTGTGTAAACATTGGTGAAAAGACGATCCGGTGATGTGCATTGATCGGGTAGGAGACGCCAACAGTAAATCGGTTCAGCACATAGTCTTGAATTACATTGGTTCCCTGAGCCAGATAGGCTTGTCTGTCGTAGCGGAATTGAAAATCAATGCGATGTTTCAACATCAGGTATTCCGCATACATGTTGCTGTTTCTAAAACTCCCGAGAATAAACAAGCCGAGGTCGAAACGATTGTTCTGAACCAAATCACTCATTTGACCGTCCAGCAATATTCCCAATCCTCTCAGTGGATCGATCATGAGTGAAGTGGTCACCGCATCGATGGCAAATATTTTTTTGTATTTATAAGGACCTTTGACTTGAATAAGATTAGAGCCGCTACCAGTTTGTTGAGTAGCTTCTACTTCTTGCTGTTTCTTACTTTCTAACTGTGATTTTTTTAATTCGTATTCAGAACTAAATATCAGGTTGTTAAAATCACCCTGTTCTTCTGGAGTTGATTCTGCTGGCACAGATTCTTCTTCTTCAGAGTCGTCTGTTTGGTCCTGACGCTGTTTGTGATCCTGTTTAAGGATATGTTTTTTAGCTAAAGAGGTATAGGGCGAAAGATCTTCTGCTGCAAAACGAGTAAGAGAATCTATGTAAACAAAATCTTTTCCTCCTTCATTAAGCACATAAGTAAACAGCTCCGGCGAATTTGATGCAATAGCAAAGTCTTTTACATCGTAATAGAAATGTGTAATCTGTTTGATTTGTCCTGTAGAAAGGTAATAACAAAATACATTGTTGATGCCTGTTCGATCACTGATGAAATACAGCTCATCTTTGTTTTTAAAGACCGGATGGTAATTGTTACCAACGTTTGTGAGTGGCTTCATGGTGCCATTTCTGTAATCAAACCAAAACAAGTTGAGCAAGGAATCATTGGCGCTTCCTTCTAATGGTCTCGAAGAAGAGAATACAAATTCAAAACGATTATTAGGTGCAAATACCGGATCAAGATCATTATAAGGATCCATAGTCAATTGCTTGAGGTTGTTGCGATCCAAATCCCAAACCCAAATGTCTGTTTTCCCTCTTACATCTCCACTGATTAGCACGAGTTCGCCATCGCTAGAGTAAGAGAATGAAAGGGTCTGATTAAAATCGCCAAGTCCTCTTGTTTTCTTTTTCTTTTCTTTGAAATCGTATTGCTTATGGTGGGCCTTCCCTTTTTTATAGGTAACAACAGAAAGCACATTGTCTTGTTTCCAGGCCAGGGCCGGATTGTTATAACCTACCAGTTGGTCGTATCGTTTGTAACTGCCGCTCCTTAGTTTTTTTGTTTTTCCTTTTTTTAGATCGCGTACAAATACTTTATAGCGGCCTACTTTATTTGTGGCATAAGCCATGTAGGAAGCATCACTGCTTAACTTTACTTCGTAATATTTTTTACCAAAACGGTTTCTCTTTTTTAATCTCTTGGTGCGTTCTGCCAATTCATAATGCTCGGCATTTTCATCGGCATCTGTTTTATAA
>JACMQM010000275.1 GCA_014376985.1 Cytophagaceae bacterium
AAGCATGGTGCGGCAGGGTCCACGAAAGAGCGAATTAAAGAAGACCCTATTTGAAATTAACTTCGTAACGTTTGAAGGATCCAAAAGGATCTTCTTTAATTGGTTTTCGTGGCGCCCTTTTCTTTTGTTTCTTTTCTTTTGGGCGATCAAAAGAAAAGAAAAAGGATGGATTGAAAAGAACAATAATCAATACCATGGACCTTATGGGAAGTAAAACACTAATTCTGTAAAAATAAGGGATCTGAATGACCAGATCCCTTATATGAATTAATACGCTCTCACGGTCTTACCTTCCATGAAATACATAAAAGCTTTATTCGCTACTCGGTTACCACCTGGTGTCGGATAATTACCGCTGAAGTACCAATCGCCCAAATGTTTTGGAGAAGCTTTATGCAAATCATCTACCGTCTGGTAAATCACTTTGATCTCTGCTTTGCAACCTTTTGGTGTAATGATCTCTGCTATTTTTTGATTGAACTGTTCGTAAGAGAACGGCGCATACAAGGCCTTCACGTGATTCACGGTGTTGCCGCTCAGTTCTTTGATAGAAGCTTTACATTTTTCGTACACATCTTCCAACAAGTTTTCCTGCTTGGTGTCTTTCAGCAATTCGATCATTGCCCTGAAAGCCACGAAGTCTTTTACTCTTGACATATCGATACCATAGCAATCAGGGTAACGGATTTGCGGTGCAGAAGAAACGATAACAATTTTCTTTGGTTCTAAAGTATCCAGCATTCTGATGATGCTGTTTTCTAAAGTAGTTCCTCTTACAATAGAGTCATCCACTACCACCAGTTTGTCTATGCCTTTACGAACTACATTGTGCGTCGTATCATAGAGTGTAGAAACGAATTTGCTTCTACCATCATCGCTGGTAATGAAGGAACGCGTTTTGTTGTCTTTAATAACAAGCTTTTCAATGCGTGGACGCAAAGCTAATATTTTATCCAACTCCGCTTCAGGAAGATTTTCACCGACCATTTTCTTGCGGTAGCGGCTCAGGTATTCTTCTACGCCGTCTATGACTCCTAGGAAAGAAGTTTCGGCGGTGTTTGGGATATAAGAGAAAACTGTATTTTCTAAATCGTAATCAATCGCATCTAAAATCTGCGGACACAATAACCTACCCAGTTGCTTACGCTCTGAATAGATGGCAGGATCTGAACCTCTGGAGAAATAGATTCGCTCAAAGCTGCAAGACTTTTGTTCCAGCTGATCGATGAATTGTTTTTCTTCGTAAGAACCGTCACGCTCAATGATCAACGCATGTCCGGGCTTCACTTCTTTAATGGCGTCGAACTCTACATCAAAAGCAATCTTAATGGCAGTACGTTCAGAAGCCACAACCACTACCTCATCGTCTGCATAATAGTACGCGGGTCTGATACCGGCAGGATCACGCGCTACGAAAGCCGTACCATGTCCCGCAATACCGGCCATGGCGTAACCGCCGTCGAAATCTTTACAAGAACGCATCAATACGCGTTGCATGTCCATCTCGTCTTCAATGATCGAAGAGATCTGACTGTTGCTGTATTTATCTTTGTACTGATGGAAAATATGCTGCGCCTCTTCGTCCATGAAGTGACCGATTTTTTCCAATACCGTTACCGTATCTACTTTTTCTTTGGGATGCTGACCGAGTTCAATGAGCTTATTGAACAACTCGTCTACGTTCGTCATGTTGAAGTTACCTGCCACTACCAGGTTTCTGCTTCTCCAGTTGTTCTGGCGAAGGAAAGGGTGACAGTTTTCAATTTCGTTGGCACCGTGCGTACCGTAACGCAAGTGACCCAATAATACTTCACCCGTAAAGGAAACATTCTCCAGGAGCCACTGGGCATCGAGGGTTTTATCTTTTTTATCGCGAAGAGCTTTTCTGTATTTTTTGCTGACCTTTTCAAAAATCTCAGCTACCGGCTGAGGGTCCACCGATCGGTATCGGCTGATGTATCTGGTACCTTGCGGCACATCTAGTTTTATGACTGCTATTCCTGCTCCGTCCTGCCCCCTGTTCTGCTGCTTGTCCATCAGGGTGTAGAGCTTATTCAATGCGTAATACCCGTTGCCGTATTTCTCGACGTAAAACGAAAAAGGTTTTCGTAAACGGATCATGGCAATACCGCATTCGTGTTTTATAGGATCGCTCATATAATAAGTTGTGGCTATGACTTGATGAGATACCTAATTACGTTCAATATCCATTCCGGTTTAAGGAAGAAGACGAGTAACGGAACTATGTTTAAAGTTAACAAAATTAAAGATATTCTATCTGGGGATGTAAGTTTAATCGTGTTTTCTTTTCTCCTGAAAAAAGCGAAGAATGGAATCCGCAAATAATAATACAAAGACACCAATGTGTTGATAACTCCCCAGAACACAATCAATACATAGAACCATACTCCGGTTTGTTGATAAGCCTCCCAAACCCCTGTTAAAACGAAAAATTTAGCATAAAATCCTGCTGTCGGAGGCAGGCCTGTTAAGGAAACCATCAAGATAAACACCATCACTCCCAACCAGGGAAAGGCCATTCCTACTCCTTTAAAATCCTCGATCTTAGAAGATCCGGCGCAATGTTCCAATAGATCCAATGTAAAAAACAGGGCATTGCTCATGACCACATAAACAATCAGATAGAATATAAAGATCGAAGGATCTTTTCCCGGAATCAGAAAAGGCAGCATCATGAATCCGGCGTGCGCTATAGATGAATAAGCCATCATGCGTTGCGCATCTCTTTGAAATAAAGCAGGGAAATTTCCTGCTGCCAAAGTAAGACCGAAAAGCACCGCAGAAATTTCCCAGCCCGGATTTCCCGGTGTATTATAAGGGAAGATCTTCCAGAAAAACCAGATCACGGCTACCTTGGGAACAGAAGAAATGAAGCCGGCTAAAGGCGCAGGCAATCCTTCGTACACATCCGGCACCCAAAAGTGAAAAGGGAACACGGATAACTTAAACCATATTCCCGCAAAGAATAACAAGACAGCGGGAAGCAATAAGGCATCGGTATGGTGATCCATTAAATATACCTGCCAATCGTGCAAAGTCAGTGAACCACTCAATCCGTACAATAAAGAAGCTCCATACCACATTAAAGCACTGGAGAACGCGCCGAAGATAAAATATTTCAAGGCGGACTCCGTATTGCTTCTCGCATCCGAGCTCAAACATAAAAGATAAGCCATCAATGAAAGGACTTCCAATCCAATGATGAAGGCCAGGATATGATCTGCCATCACCACTATACTTAGCGCCAACAGCACAGTGAGTACCATGGCATGGAACAACGGTTTATTGTTGGTGACCTTTAAACTGTATGACTTAGAAGCATTGGCAATGAATAAAAACGTACCCAATGCACCGATGTACTTAAATAAAAATGCAGATCCGTTTAACGCCAAATGCTGGTTCCATAAATGAATGGTACTCCCTTCTTGTCTGGTGATGAAACCGCCCGTCACTTCTGCGACGTAGAGCCCTATAAATGCCACAGACGTCAAAGTCAGGTAAATCGGTTTAATAGGTTTAAATAAGTCAAGCGCGATGAATACCAGGACGCCTGCTACTAAGAACAACTCTGGTAAAAACCAGCGAAGGGTATCTGCGATATGTAATCCGATGAAGTTCAATTTTTGTTTATAATTTAATATCCAGTTTGCTGGCGCAAGATTTCATCTTGTGCCTTTTGTCTCTTAGCGCATTTTGCGCGGGGCTTATACTTAAATTACAACCTTTCGTTTTATCCCGTTCCCGAGCAAATGCTCTATGTTACTTTAGGCACAAGATAAATCTTGCGCCAGCAAAGTGTTTCGCTACATGTGGGTGTCAGGTCGAAAGACCTGACACCCACATGTAGCGTCCTGTTTATATTTATTTAATCAATTCCACCAACGCATTAATCGCTGAACCTGTTTTATCCATCAACAAGCCTGGCATAATACCAAACAAAATGATCAGTACCACTAAGAAGAACTGTACAGCAAATTCACGTGGTGATATGTCGTGAAGCAATTGAGATCTTGTCCAATTACTTTTGTAGGAATACTTACCCATGAACATGCGTTGCAAAGTCCATACATAATAACCTGCGGTAATCAAGAGACCAATCACTGCCAGTATCACGAGCAACACAGAATAATGTCCTTCCATCGCCCCCGCGTAAGCGCCTAATAACGAAAAGAGTTCCGCGATGAATCCTGAAAAACCAGGAAGTCCCAAAGAAGCAAAGAAAGCAACCGTTACAAAAATCGCATACTTAGGCATGACACTCGCCAGACCTCTGTAATGGGTGATCGTACGGTCGTGCGTACGATCGTACAACACACCGGCCAAGATAAAGAGTAAAGAAGAAATCAATCCGTGACTGAACATCTGGTATACCGCACCGTGTATACCTTCTACCGTCATAGAAGCAATTCCTAAAGTCACGAAGCCCATGTGAGACACGGAGGAATAAGCAATCAACTTTTTGATGTCAGACATCGCCAGGGCATTCATCGCTGCATAAGCAATGGTAAAGGCACCTAGAAAAGCCAATACATAAGAGAAATGCGCCATCTCTACAGGAAACAAAGGCAAGGCCAAACGCAACATGCCGTAACCACCGATCTTCAGCAAGATACCGGCAAGCACTACAGACACCGGCGTAGGCGCTTCTACGTGCGCGTCAGGCAGCCAGGTATGGAAAGGAAAAGAAGGAAGTTTGATTAAGAAACCCACCAACAAGAATAACAAGGACCATTCTCTGATGCTGAACAACCACAATTTGGGAGAAGATAAAGCATGCAATACAGATCCTGGCACGTAGTTGGCCTGATCTGTGAGGTAAGAGATATTCAACGTATGCACCTGCACACTGGAAGGCAATTGATTTTTACTGAGCAATACTTGTATGTCGTGTGCACTTACTCCTTGTCCTACGTAAGACGCTGTTTTCAATGGATCGATGACAGAGAAATACGCTGCGATCAATACCATCAGGATCAATAGTGAACCACCAATTGTGTAGATTAAAAATTTCACAGAAGCATATTCTCTGTTTTCTCCGCCCCATATACCGATCAGGAAATACATCGGCAATAACATGAGCTCAAAAAACAGATAGAATAAGAATAAGTCCATCGCGAGGAATGTGCCATACACGGTGCTGCACATCAGCAAAAACAACGCATAAAATCCTTTTCTGTTTTGCTTGATGCTCCAGGAAACCCAGGCCGCGCAAAGCATGACGATGGAGGTTAATAATACGAGGTAAGTGTTCAGCCCATCTAACGCGAGAAAATATTCAATGTTTAGTTTGCCAAGTTTCCCTAAGTCTAAAAAGATCCATGGAATACGCTCCTGCAGAAACCAACTGGTCTCACTATGCAAAGCACCGGAACCGGAAGTGTAATGGAAGAACAACCAGGAGGCTAAAGCTAACTGAAGTGTACAAACACCTAACGTAATGTAACGATACACCTGGTGCATGCCGTCCGGAATGAGGAACAGCACCAGCATTGCCAGAACAGGTAAAAAGACTAACAGAGATAATAACATTGATCTATACTTATACTTTTATAATCACTTTCT
>JACMQM010000031.1 GCA_014376985.1 Cytophagaceae bacterium
GATGACTAAAAAGAAAAGAAAAACGAATTTACGCGACATTATATTCCAGAACCCTATTCAACCCTATCAAAACCAATGAATCTTCCGTAAAGATGGTTGTATTAATTATGTTTTCAAAATATTGAGCGTCACCGCCCGTCAATATGACTTTCAAATCTGGATAGAGACCACTATAATAACGGATATGGCCTTCTATTTCAAATTGTATTCCTTTCAAAACTCCCGCTCTCATGCTTTGCTGAGTCGATAAACCAGGAAGTACCAAAGGTGTTTGCTCTTCAGCCGACCAGTCTATTTGAGGCAACTTTTGCGTGAACGCATGCATCGCCTTAAATCTCATTTGCACACCCGGACTGATGACTCCTCCATGAAAGAACTGATCCTTTGTTACCAGATCAATTGTAAGGCAAGAGCCGGCATCCAGGACGAGGATATTGTTAGTCGGTATACAAACCAATGCTCCGATGGCAGCAGCGATTCTGTCCAAACCCAATGTTTCAGGTGTATCGTAGTCAAGCTTAATCGGCAAATTTAATTGACGATCAAAGGTCATCCAGACAATGTTCGCCGGAAACAAAGCTTTTATTTCTTCCACTCCATGACCCACGGAAGATGCGATGACACGATCTGTAGCTTGAAGGTTAAGTTGCTGCAGAACAGTCGCTGATATATCGTAGTAATGTGCTATCAATTGTCCTCGTTCGAAAACGCCAACCTTTGTGCGGGTATTGCCTCTATCTACAACTATATTCCTCATACCTTCGTTAGCGCTATTGAATCGTCAGCGATTTTTTTCTATTTAACAAGGTGAGGTAAAATTACACTAAATTTAACCAATGAAAAATACAGCTCCTTCCTTTACTGCTATTGGTTTGATGTCAGGCACCTCTTGCGACGGTTTAGACATCGCCTATTGTGAGTTTTTCAAGCATTCAGACCATTGGACCTATACTATAACGGCCGCTAAAACGGTGGGCTATACTGATTCTTTTGTTAAAAAATTACAAGACGCCTCTTCTATGAGCGGCAAAGACCTCATGCGCTTCGACCGTGAATTCGGCAGCTTCTGCGGAAAAGCCGTGTTGGAATTTCTGACCGAATACCGATTAGAAGCGCCCGCTGTAATTGGCTCTCATGGTCACACAATCTTTCACACACCGACACAAGGCGTCACTTGTCAAATCGGTTCAGGCGCTGCTTTGTATGCTGCCTGTTCTATTCCTGTAGCCTGCGATTTCAGAAGCATAGACGTGGCTTTGGGAGGCCAGGGTGCGCCTTTGGTACCATTGGGAGATCAACTATTATTCTCCGCTTACGATTATTGCTTGAACCTCGGAGGCATCTCCAATATCTCCTACCTGAAAAATAATACGGTTGTCGCTTTTGATATTTGTCCCGTCAACATGGTGTTGAATCATCTGGCAGGCTTGCTAGGCGTGGCTTATGACAAAGATGGTGCAGCAGCGTCATCCGGTAAAAGCAGTACGTCTATGCTGGAAGAGTTGAACCATCTGGATTTCTATCAACAGCCTGCACCCAAATCATTGGGCAAAGAATGGTTCGAACAAAACTTTATGCCGGTGCTGGAAAAATACAAACGACTCAGTATTAACGATCGCTTGGCAACCTGTAGTGAGCATATCGCTTTTCAAATGTCAGAAGTTGTAGGAGCGCAATGCCTTGCGCCTTTACCAAACCAACCAAAACTATTGGCCACCGGAGGAGGAGCATTCAATAAACACCTGATGAAACGTTTTGCTGAATTGCTGAAAGGAAAATGTAATGTAGAAATTCCGGATGCACAAACGGTGGCTTTTAAAGAAGCATTGATCTTTGGTCTACTGGGTGTGCTGCGTATGCAAAAAGAAAACAATGTGATGAGCAGTGCCACAGGAAGCAGCAGGGATCATTGCGGTGGAGCGTTGTATGGAATTTAGTGTGAATTTGTAAACCTGCGTGCAGAAACACGAAAGGGCATTGCTAAAACGATCCGCTGGGCGCAAGGCATTGCGCTCCTATATGATGTGTTATTTTTTCGATCGAAGATTCATCTTATTCTCTTCCCCATTGATCAGCCTGCGGATATTTTTTTGATGTGTTAAAAATACTATGGAACACATCGCAAATGCGAAAACTATGACAATCGGTTCTCCCGGATTGAAATAAGGCAAGAACATCAAGAGCGGGAAAGAGATGGCTGCAATTAATGAGCCGAGAGAAACATATTTAGAAAGCATAAATACAATCACAAAGATCAGGATGCAAACAAAAGCTGCAGGTGCATGAATAGAAAATATCATACCCAATAACGTCGCTACTCCTTTACCCCCTTTGAACTTTGCATAGACAGGAAACACGTGGCCAACAACGGCGGCGATTCCATAAAGCAATTTGAAAATGATCATTTTCTCCGGTATAGCCCATCCGAAACCAACCAGTAATTCCGCCGATTGAGCAGCCAAATAACCTTTCAGCACATCGATTGACATCACAATGATACCAGCTTTAGCACCCAATACCCTAAAGGTGTTCGTCGCTCCCGCGTTACCACTGCCATGCTCACGTACATCAAACCCATGAAGCAGTTTACTGTACCACACAGCAGTCGGTATTGAACCCATCAAATAGGCCAATAACAATCCTAATGCAATATAAATGTCAGTCAACATATAGTATTTTACGAATGATGCTCCCTCCGGGTTTATAAAGAAAGAGGTTAAAAATACGGGTTTAAATCAATAAAGACAAAATTAGGTGTTATGCCCAATTTTACTTCAGCATGTCTCTGAGTTTCTGCTGATCCCGTTTCTTCTGCTCTTGCTCTTCCTTGGAGAACTCCTTTTTCTTTTTTTCTCCTTCTTGTTCGTAGTTGGTGTCGGTTTCGTTGACTTTGTATTTATCATACGATTCCTTGTTGTTGAACTCATCGTCCACACCATCTGTCACATTCTTTTTCTTGCGTTCAATTTTTTCTTCCTCTGTTTCTTCAGGGATTTCTTCACCTACGCCCGGTTCTTCCTTCTCATCTTCTACTACAGTGTCCGCCGGTTCCTCTACCGGTTCTTCCGTTAAGCGGGTTGCTTTATAACGTTCCGAAAATGCATTCTCAAACTGTTTCTTTTCCATTACTTCTCCTTTCACGAAGAAGAATTTGCTTCTGTCTGGCATTTCACCTTTAGACTTAGCAGCCAACTGACTGTTTACGTCTTCGTTGCCGGTAACAATAGACAAGCGGTTGTCGTCGTAGCTGATGAAGTACCAGTTGCCATAACTGGCTTCTAGTAATATATTCACCACATCACCTTTTAATGTTTTTCTGATTTCAACATAACCTGGAATTTTACGGTTGACTTCATTTTTCAAAATGCTTGTCACATGTATTTTACCGGTACTGTAGAAGGCCTTGTATTCTTCTGACCATTTCATGTTTACCTCTTGCAAAAGAATTCCTTTGCTGAATGTAGAAGACAGAGAAGACAGCGTCACGGGACCTAATGCTTTCTTCTCTTTATATTTTACTATGCCTTGTTCTCCAATTTCTTCTGCCAGCTTTCTATCCAGCAAAGCTTCCTTGTCTTTTGTTTTGGCATATGCAGCTTCATTCATGTCCAGCTCTTCTACAGGAAGAGAGGCCGCCAGAATATTCATGTTCTTACCCAAAGCTTCCAATTGAGCAGAAGCCGGTTTAAATCCAATCGCCAATAAGAAGTTAAAATCAAACAAGGTATCTTTCAAATCTCCTGATCCTTCTCCAGCGGTGAACATTGTCACATTAGAGTTCTCTTGCAACAAGTCAAAGTTACCACCAAACTTAATCGTAGATTCATCATCATTGTAAGACAAGAAATTTCCTTTTAAGGCACGACCACTTAGTTTCATGGAGTCGCCAATAGCAAATTCATTGGAGTCAGCATTAAAGTTTAGGTTACCAGTAACTGGCAAAATGATCTTATCAGCATCGTTCTTTTTAAGAGAGATGAACGTAGTATACAAACTGCTGCTGCCATCAAAACACAAGCCAGTCAGCAAAGGCTTGCCGTTGGCTGCCACCGCATTTTTCAAATCAATTTCTACGTGCTCTGTCGCTCCGGTATTTTGGTACTTCAGCCATTCTGAATAGCTCAGAGCACCGGCCAAATCCAGTTTTACAAAGCCATCAAAAGATAAAAACTTTTGTCTGGCGTACATCGTCACGTCTCCTTTATAAAGAATCTTGGGACCAATATGAAGTTTTTCCTCTTCCGTTACACGGCCTTTACCTACCGTGTAGAATCCGTCTTTCTTCTTCTCTCCTTCAATGTATTTGAAATTGCTGAACTTGATGGACAAGGTATCTTCACCCAGGTTTACATATTGATAGGTAGTCTGTCCGTTGAACTTGTTACGACCCAATACATCCAATACACCGTCGTAGTGATTGTGGTATTTAGTAGTTGTATCACACAATAACCTTGACTTGGTGAGTGTACGCATTACAGCATTCTCCTCGATGAATACTTTACCACTGTCTGGATAAACCCTGCTGTCACAAACATCGATGTAAGGCACTCCATAAATATTCAGGGTCAAGTACTCGATTTCATAAATCGCATTGGTTGCGTTGAACACCAATGAATCCTGATCCGGACGGATAGAATAGAAGTAGGATTTACTAATGTCTACTTCTTCCGGCTTGGTCATGAAAATCTTTTTCTTCTCCAGATCCCACAGTCCTTTATCCAAAGATGTTCTGTACTGTCCGTAAGGAAACTCGGTAGAGGCAAAACCTTCTACTTCCGGCTTGAACGTGGCCAGGTTGGCTTCTAGGTCAAAGTCCAGCTTCACATCTGTTGCTCTCAAGGCCGGCTTATCCGGATTGCTTGACTTGATGGAAAAGCCTGCATTACGCGCTCCGAATTTTTTCTCTTCGAAATGGAAGTTTAACGATTCGGAAGAAGATCCTCTGGTAAATAATACACCCAGGCCAAACATTCCTTTCTCAGAGTTCACCAATGTTCCCTGCATATTGGCAGTTGACTTGTACAAGTGGAACGGTTCCGTGGTGTTGGAAATCATCATGCTGTCTTGAGGGACCAGCCATTTCAAACGATAAGCTTGAACCTGAACATCCGGGAAAGTAATAGAAGGATCGAGCTGAGGATTGACACCGATCTTCGTATCCATATTAGTACCTACAGTAAGCACCGAATCTTTGAAATAAACGAAGTCGTTTGAATACAAGGTCGTATTCAAATATTCTATTCTACCATTACCTCTTATACCTTGATTATCCAGGTTGATATGATCAAAGAATTTTCCTTTGCCTGCGTACAATGGATAACCCTCCGGTGGGGTATCGTGTGTAAAGCCCAACGAGTAGTCGGGCATGACAACGAGTTTCTCTTTAAAATCCGGAAAGATATTCCCAGACTTAAACGTCCCATCAAAGCCAATGGCCGCGGGATCGGAAGCAGATAAACTATCCACTTTAAATGGAGGTATTTCAAATTTAATGGTAGTGTCATACGCACCACTCGCTACGTGTTTTTTATTGAAAAACACAGAGGCTCCGGTAGTCGCATCAAAGATTGGATACTCCGGAAATTTCTTACGGCTCGATTTGTTATCGGGTTTGTTGATGTATAAAGTTCCGCTGGAATAACGCAACTCATTACCTAGTGTGCGTTGCTTACCGCCTTTTTTCTCATCTAATGAATCTGCTGCTACTACAGAATCTTTATTCTCTACCGACAATTTGATTTGGTCAATCGTTGGCATTCTTACGAAGAAACTGTCATAATTAAACTGGAAATCCGTTCCTATAAATTGAAACTGTGCCGTATTGATTCTACCGTTGAATTTAAAATCACGGTTTTGCTGAATGACAATGGTATTGCTATCCGGAACGATGGTTACGTTTAGAGAATCACTTATATTCACTCTGCTTACTCCTTTTACCGTAAGCTCTTTGGTGTTAAGGTCAAGCACTGCATTGCCCCCAGCGGGAGAAATGGAAATGAAAGTAATGTTATCGTAATCCTTTTTGTCACGTCTTGACA
>JACMQM010000276.1 GCA_014376985.1 Cytophagaceae bacterium
CAGTTGCTGAGTAACACACACAAATTATTGATCAACCGCGACCATTGGCTGCTCAATCCTTTGCACGCAGTGCAGAACAATGCTACTTACATGTTGCAGGGTGATGAAGGAATCTTAGAAACGGACCAATTCCGCCTGCGCTGGAAAGTTTATCTCGAGGAGCCTTTCCCTATCATTAGTACAGCCCCTCATGAAGCAACACTTGGTATACCTTCCAACTGCCAGGAAATCAGTTTGCGCTTTTGGAAGGAAGGCGACCGCTTCTTCCCTTTGGGCATGAAAGGCGAAAAAAAATTGAGTGACTTCTTCATTGACAAAAAAATAGACCTGGACCAGAAAAGCCAGATTCCTCTGCTTTGCGTAGATGGGAATATCGCCTGGGTGTGCGGACTAAGACCCTCAGAGGATTATAAACATTCAAAATATGCCCAAAAAGTACTTTGGGCATATTTTGAAAGGCGTGCATAGGGCTTTCCTTTTTATTTCTCCATTTCTTTGATAAATTCACCCTCCAAACATAATTCAACATAAACCATAAATAATCATGAAAGTAACTGTAGTTGGAGCAGGTAATGTAGGCGCTACTTGCGCAGACGTACTCGCTTATCGCGAAATTGTTAACGAAGTTGTATTGCTTGACATCAAAGAAGGTGTGGCAGAAGGTAAAGCGCTTGACATTTGGCAAAAAGCACCGATCACTTTATACGATACAAAAACTGTAGGTGCTACAAACGATTACAGCAAAACGGCTAACTCTGACGTAGTAGTTATTACTTCAGGTCTCCCTCGTAAGCCAGGTATGACTAGAGATGACTTAATCTCTGTCAACGCAGGTATCGTGCAACAAGTAACGGAAAATGTTGTTAAACATTCTCCAAACGCGATCTTGATCATTGTATCCAATCCATTGGATGTAATGACTTACTGCGCACACATCACTTCTAAACTTCACCGCAATAAAGTAATCGGTATGGCTGGTATCCTAGATACAGCGCGTTACAGAGCTTTCTTGGCAGAAGAAATCGGTTGCTCTCCGAAAGAGATTCAAGCCATGCTGTTGGGTGGTCATGGTGATACGATGGTTCCACTTCCTCGTTACACTACAGTAGGCGGTATTCCGGTTACTGAATTAGTATCTGAAGAGAAACTAAACGCTATTATCGAAAGAACGAAAAACGGTGGTGGTGAACTAGTAAAACTAATGGGTACTTCTGCCTGGTATGCTCCAGGTGCTGCTGCTGCTCAAATGGTAGAAGCGATCGTGAAAGATCAAAAGAAAATCGTTCCGGTTTGTATCAAACTAGAAGGCGAATACGGTATCGACGACTGTTACTTAGGCGTACCTGTAATATTGGGTAAAAACGGTATCGAAAAAGTAATCGAATTGAAATTGAATGCGGAAGAAAAAGCTTTGCTTGAAACTTCTAGAAAACACGTGAAAGAAGTAATGGCTGTATTGGACGGTCTTACAGCGAAAGCGTAAGTTTTTATAATCTCTCTTGTGAAAAGGTCCCTGGTTTTATTGGGGACCTTTTTTATTGCATTGTGAAGGGTAAAGAGTATGAATATTAACTGCTCACTACTCACTCTTCACTGTTTACAAAAAGAATACCTCGATATTGACGAACACTCCTGGCAAAAGATTTGTTAAACAACCATTACTACTAAAACTCCTACCCATGCTTAACTTCGAATTTAAAAACCCCACCAAGATATTATTCGGCAAAGGACAAATTGCTGCCTTGAAAACGCTTGTTCCTGCGAACGCCAAAGTACTATTCTTATATGGTGGAGGCAGTATCAAAACCAACGGAGTATATGAACAAGTAACGGCTGCACTAGCAGATCATAAAATGGTTGAGTTCAGAGGCATTGAAGCCAATCCGGAATATAACACCTTGATAAAAGCATTGAACATCATCAAAACACAGGACATTGATTTTCTATTGGCTGTTGGTGGTGGTTCTGTGATTGATGGAACCAAGTTTTTGAGTTCCGCCGCTTTATACGAAGGCAATGATCCCTGGGAAATTTTATCCAAACAAATCCGTACAGAAGTCGGAATGCCTTTCGCATCCGTATTGACCTTACCTGCCACCGGCTCTGAAATGAATTCAGGAGCTGTCATTACACGAGCAAGTACGAAAGAGAAATTAACCATGGGCGGACCGGGATTGTTTCCTCAATTTTCTATACTTGATCCGGAAGTAATTAAAAGTATTCCGTTAAGGCAATTGCAAAACGGAATCATTGATGCTTACACGCATGTGTTGGAGCAATACCTCACCTATTCTATCGGTGCTTTTTTACAAGATCGCTTTGCCGAAAGTATTTTAAAAACATTAACAGAAGTAGGGCCAGAAATTATCAAAGATCCATCTAACTATGACCTGGCTTGTGAATTCATGTGGTGCTGTACCATGGCACTGAATGGTCTAATTCAAAAAGGTGTACCTACCGATTGGGCGACACACATGATCGGTCATGAATTGACCGCACAATTTGGAATAGACCATGCACGTACTTTAGCTATCATAGCACCTAATCTTTACAAATATAAATTCGACAATAAAAAAGATAAACTGGCTCAATACGGAGAACGCATCTGGGGCATCAAACAAGGCTCTACAGAAAATAAAGCGCACATGGCCATTGAAAAAACAATTGAATTCTTTCACCAACTAGGCGTCGACACAAAGCTGTCTGACTACACCAAGGAATATAGCAATACATCAACACTCATTGAGGAAAGATTCACACAAAGAGGCTGGAAAGGTCTGGGAGAACGAAAAGACATCACGCCAGCCGATGCTAAAAAAATAGTAGAAATGAGTTATTGATTCACTGGATAAAACACTACTTTACAAAGGAAAAAAAGGCATTATTATTCTCCTTTTTATGTAAACAATAACCAGACCATGGCAAAGAAAATAATCATTATTGGCGGAGGATTCGCAGGCATGAATGTAGCACGCAACTTAAAAGGCGATTCTTTTGACGTTCTGTTGATTGATAAAAACAATTACCATCAGTTTCAACCTTTATTTTATCAGGTTGCTACGGCAGGTTTAGAGCCTGCCGCGATTTCATTTCCTTTACGAAAATTCTTTCATGGTGATAAAAACATTAAAATTAGAATTGCAGAAGTGTTGCAAATTGATGCAGCACAAAATTTCATTGAAACTACCATAGGGAAACTAGAGTACGACTACCTGATCATAGCAACTGGTGCGGATACAAACTTCTTTGGCAACAAAGCCATGGAAGAAAAAGCTTTACCCATGAAATCTGTAAGCGAAGCTGTATTTCTTCGCAATAGAATCTTACAGAATTTTGAAGACGTACTCACTGCACCTGAAGCAGATAAAGAAGGACTGATGAATATAGTTGTTGTCGGCGGCGGTGCAACTGGCGTAGAAGTATCAGGAGCATTGTCAGACATGAGAGCGTATGCCTTACCGAAAGATTATCCTGAAATAGATTTCAAACAGATGAACATCTATTTAATAGAAGCCGGTGAGAAAACTTTAGCCGCCATGTCTGCTGAATCCTCTAAAAAATCAAAAGAGTATTTGGAGAAATTAGGTGTGAATATCATGCTTAAAACATCTGTGAAAGATTTTGATGGCAAACACGTTCTATTGAGCGACGGCAAAACGATAAATACCAGTACAGTTGTTTGGGCTGCAGGTATTAAGGGGAATGTTTTACCAGGCTTATCGCCAGATACTATTACAAAAGGAAACCGTATCAAAGTAGATCGCTTCAATGCGATTGAAGGATACAAAAATATTTTCGCCATCGGAGACTTAGCCTGGATGTCGACACCTAAATATCCAAACGGACATCCTCAAGTTGGCAACGTAGCGGTGAATCAAGGTAAGAGATTAGGTCAAAACTTAATTGCGCTTTCAAAAGGTAAAGCCATGAAAGAGTTTGAATACAAAGACTTAGGATCCATGGCTACTGTAGGTCGTAAGCTCGCTGTAGTAGATTTGCCTTTTGCAAAATTCCAGGGATTCTTTGCCTGGTTGACCTGGATGTTTGTACACTTGATGTTATTGCTGGGTGTGAAAAATAAATTATTCACCTTATTAAACTGGGCCTGGAGCTATATTGCCTTTGATCAATCGTTGAGATTAATCATTAAACCTTATCAGAAAAAAGGACTTTAATAACTTCTTAAAGTATTCCATCCACATAAACGGCAATCAAAAATCCTTCTATTTTAACGGCTGATTTTTATAGGTATTCATGCGAAACCTTAGACCTATATGAATTGCTAGATTAGAATAAATGGGATGATTAAAATATTCGTTGGAAGAATCATGGTCTTGCATGATCACAATAATAAAATAATCAATTAAAAAACTTAAACCTCCAACATGTAAATACTTCTTTTCTTTTCAGTGGAAGTATTATAATGAATAACAGACACCAAGCTAAATCCTGCTTGTGAAGCATATGTTTCCATATCGTTAAAAGATGGTAAAAAAGTAGTAATGTTACCGTAAGGTGTTTCCATCACAATATCCTGCGCACTGGTATACTTCGCAACGGTAAGCTCTGCCAGCTGAGGGATATCAATAAATAATTTGCCATTCTCTTTTAAAAAAGATCGTAAGCGTTTCATCACAACTGGTTGTTCTTCTTTACCAAAATCCAGCATACCTGAAAACAGCCACAACACTACATCCATTTTATCTGGGACATCTAAAGTCTTGATGTCTGCGTTGATTACTTGAACTTTCGGTTGATTCTTATACTTCTCTAGTAAAACTTTTGAAAGCTGAGGGCTTTGTTCTACTGCTAAAATTTGTGACTCTTGTTTATTCTTCAATAAAAAATCAACGCATCTACCATACCCGGCTCCGACTTCCATGATTCTTCCCGATGTAGCGATATGCTTCTCAATCAACTCCAGGTCAATGCATTCATCAAAGCCTCCTTGTTTAGTCAATGACTGAAACACATCCAGAGGAACTGCATTGTAAAATATTCTATTGCTATCGTTGCCAGACATATGAAATTATTTTCAATCTGTTTTTCTTATACGCAGATTAAGACAAAGGAGTTCCATCAGCCATCGGCAACTGACGTGTATACAGTCTCCAAATATCTAATAAGGACCAGACTCCAATTCCTCCCATCGTAAGAAACATCAACCACCACCATTTATACCCCATGATGAGTCTGTGTATACCAAAGATGCCCATGAAAAAGCCAATCCAAAACATTTTTTGATTGTTTTGTAAAGTTGGTTGTGTGTTATAAGTATAACGGTATAGCTTTAATAGGTTTTCTTTCATTTCTTCAAATTAACTTGGCAACGCTCAGACTCCAGCTTGTCCAGATTCTCCATGGGTACTACTTTGTTATGCAATGAAATAATTCCTTTTTTATAGACATCCTTCATTCGCTTGCGTTCTATGCCTTCTATAAACTTCTTTACGTCATCCTCTGTTTCTAAAATCAATCCAGGTACTTCTTTGGGTTTATCCTTCTGATCTTTCGCGACCATAGTAAAAAAAGAAATATTGGTATTTCGAACAGTCGATTCTGTAACGTTTTCAGAAATTACTTTGATGCCAATCAACATAGAAGATCTCCCTACATAATGCACCGAAGCATTTAAAGAGACTAACTCTCCCACTTCTATTGGCTGGAGGAAATCCACCGTATCTACAGACACTGTTACACAATAACTTCCCGCATGTTTAGAAGCACAGGCGAAAGCAGCTTTATCCATCAAAGAAAGTAAAATGCCTCCATGTATCTTGCCACCGAAGTTGGCGTAAGATGGAATCATCAACTCAGTGATGGTAGTTTTAGAGGCAGAGACTGTTTTGAATGACATCTTTATCTTTATGCAGAAGCGCGCTTGTTCAATTCTGCTTCAATAGCAGACATGCTATTAAACAATTGCTCAAAGTTATTGATTACAAAATACCTGTCCTGGTATCTGTTCTTTACATAGGGAGTATCCATGATGACCTGAATATTAAAATCATATTTCGGCACACCTGCACTCATAGCAAATAATGTTTCCGAACGGGACGTTAACAAATGCGCCCCGTAGATTTTTAATGTATTACCGGATACAACTAAACCGTACTGCACGGTGTGCCAGTAGAGGCGTTTCAAAAACAATAAAGCTTGTTTATTATCGATATGTTTTAATGCCAATTGACCCAATGCTTTTAGGTAATTGCAATACTCTGGCATGTAAAGCAAAGTAGTGTGACCAAATAAATCGTGAAACAAATCGTATTCATTTTCTTCCGACTCAATTTGCTCGTGTGAACGCAACCATTTGCGGCACGGATATTTTTTCTCTGCCAACATTCCAATAAAGTCATGGTCTTCCACCATTTCTTCAAGTGGTACAATCTGCCAGTCAGAAATAGTACTCAGTTTATTATTGATGGCCTCAAAATCGGGAACATGATCAGGAGGTAGCCCCACTGTTTTAATGCCCTTCAATACTTTTTCGTCTGCGATTTCAGGTAAAGCCTGCATGGCTTTACTGTATAGGATACTCCAGTTTTGATTGTCTTCTTCTGTGTAATGCATGGTGAATTTCATTCGTAATGATTCCGCTAAAATAGACATTTTTTCAAAGCCTTCGCCCTTTTTTTTAGCCCAATCCAAGTATTCTTGCGTATAGCATTCATAAATTCCAGTTTAAACCCCTTTAAAAAAAAGCAGTCCAATGTGCCCAAACCTGCTATTTTCTATTAATTTTATATTGAACTAAAATGAATTTTTCCATCTATGCGTCGTAAACTTTTTAAAGAAAGCTTTTGGACAACCATTTTTGTCATGGCTTTCATGTATGGGCTGTCTTTCATCAAGTTCAATAGTGATATTGTCAATCCCTTAGCCAAAGCTTTAGCCGATTTCGAATTAACGGATGTCGTATTTTCTCACATGAGAGGAAATCCTGGTACAGAACCAAATGTAACGATTGTTAATATTGGCCAATTAGACCGCAGAGGAGTAGCAGCCTTAATTGAAGAGATCAATGCCCATCATCCTAAGGTGGTAGGAATAGATGCTTTTTTTAGAGCTCCAAAAGAAGATGTGGAGGGAGATTCATTGCTTTCTGCTGCTTTTTCTAAAGTAGATCATATGGTCATTGTAAGTCAGCTCAAAGCAGATACGGAAAAAGGTGGTATTGATACAATCCTGTATAGCCATCCCATGTTTTTAAAACATACAGTATCTGGTTTTGCTAATATGATCACTGAGGGAGAAGATAAATTTAAAACGTCAAGAGACTGTACACCTCAGGAAACATACCATGGTAAAAGGCTTATATCATTTCCTGTAACAATGTGTAATTTCTTTGATTCGTCGAAGACCAATCGGTTTCTGGCTAGAAATAATCCTACCGAAACAATCAATTTCCAAGGGAATATCGATACACGACTCGAAGGAGTAGGTGTCAACTCTAAAAATGTGTTTACAGCCATTGATTTTCAACAGGTTTTTGACACCTTATATGATCCTTCTATTTTCAAAGACAAGATCGTTATTCTTGGCTTTATGGGGAATTATATTGGCGACAATACGGCATGGGTCGACAAATTTTTCACACCTCTCAATTCAAATTACGTTGGAAAAGCAAATCAGGACATGTACGGAGTAGTGGTACATGCTAATATAGTATCGATGATACTTAAAGAAAGCTATATAGATGATATGTCAGGATGGCTCAATTTACCTCTTTCTCTATCACTCATCTTTTTAAACGTTTGGCTCTATTCCTGGTTATTTATAAAAATGGAAATCTGGTACGATGGGATGACCTTCCTTTTAACCATTATTGAGGTGATGATTCTGACCTTTATCGTATTAATCGTTTTCGACTTTTACAATTATCGAATTGATATCACCCTCCCAAGCATTGCATTGGCACTTACAGGCAATCTTGTAGAGATATATTACGGCTTAATTAAACCCCTATATAGTAAAATTGTCAAAAAACTCGTATCTTCAATCTAGAATAACGAAACACCAATACTATGAAAATCAGCAACATAATTTTCGGAATATTATTTTTGGGCTTGCTTTTCCAGGCAAAAGCACAAACGGCCTTATTTAACGTTCTTGCTTCAAAAGGCGCAGTTAAATATGTGTCTGCAGGCTCTACAGAAGAGAAAACAATGATCATCGGTAAAAAGCTATTCCCTCAGGACAAAATTGTTGTGGGAGAAAACAGTTACTTAGGTCTTGCTCACTCTGGAGGTAAAACAATTGAAATCAAACGTGCTGGTCATTATGAAGTATCTTCTCTTTCTGCAGAAGTGGCGAATCAAAATGCAAGCGTGAGCAAAAAATATGTAGACTTCCTGGCTGGAGAAATCAATAACAACGGCCAAGACATGTCTAAAAACAAATACAAATACATGGCGGTAACTGGTTCGGTAGAACGCGGTACAGATGACATCGTTCTTTATGCCACTCCTGGTGTAGCTGCTCTTGTAACAAACGGTCCGGTTACATTTAAATGGGATCTGAATGCAGATGTAAAAGTATATGTTGTTAAATTGACTAATATTTTTGACGAAGTTCTTTATACAACTGAATTGACTACTAATTCTATTGCCATTGATCTTTCTAAATACAACTTTGGTAAAGACAACGAGAAAAACTTGTTCATTCAAGTATTATCTAAAGAGTTTCCTGCAAAAGTGAAATCAGAGAAAGTTAACTTGAAAGCATTAGACAGCAAAGCAGAAGCTGACGTAGCGAAACAAGTACAAGAGTTAAAGGCTGAACAAAAAGAAGAAACGGCTCTTAACAAGTATGTATTGGCTAACTTCTATGCTGAAAAAGGATTAACAATAAATGCTGTTGAGCAGTTTGAAGCAGCCATTGCCATGGAGCCGGAAGTAGAAGACTTTAAAGCTTCTTACGGCGAGTACCTTGTTGCTACAGACATTAAGAAGATCAAAAAATAATGCCTCTCCAAACATAAAAGAAAAAGCCTCCTTGAATATTCAAAGAGGCTTTTTCTTTTAATAACTAAATCAAATGATCTGATTATAATACTTTTTTCAATTCTTCAATCGCTTCTTCTGACAAAGGCTTCGTAATGAAGTGAACAACATAATCATTGTCTACAATACGATCTATATCTTTCTTGTTATCTGAGCTGGTAAGAATGACAACCTTTGCTCTGTTTCTTATTTCATCTGAAAAGGCTCCGAATTCAAACAAAAAGACGAACCCGTCTACCACAGGCATGTTAATATCCAAAAAAATCAATTCTGGTATTTTTTCCGGAGTGGGTATCAAAGACTCCAGGTATTCTAAGGCTAGTTTACCTGAATTTTTTACTACGATCTCTTCACAAAAACCTGTTAATTCCAACAAACGTCTATGGATGAAATTGTCCGTATCATTATCATCCACCAACATAACTATCTTCTTCGGAAGCATAAGATTTTTTTTATTCAATATACAAATATTACTTAACTCTACTCAAAATTAAAAGCTTCATTACAGATTTCTACTCGAAACATAAGGTAATTTCACTAAAAACGAAGTTCCTTGTTGGTACACAGATTTCACCTGAATGCTTCCGCCCAGCTTTTCCACAACTTGTTTTGTGATATAAAGCCCTAATCCTGAGCCATAGGAATCCTGTGAGGCCCTAAAAAACATCGAGAATAACTTGTCAATATAGGCTTCAATAATGCCTATCCCATTATCCGTGAATTCCAATATCAAATTGGATTCCTGCTTTATGATTCTGATTTTTAAAAAGCTATCCTCTTTACTCTTGTCTGCATACTTAAAAGCATTGGACAATAGATTTTGCAAAATCACTGACAATCTGATCTGATCAGAGTAAAAACTCAAACCGGTATCAAATTCTCTGATTACTTTTACGTGAGAGGCTTTATCCATGAACTGCAAGTTATCCATGGCTTCATCAATGAGTTTATTGAAATCTATTTCTTCTATGACAACATCCAATCTTGAATTCCTGGAAAAATTCGTCAGATCCAGAATGAAAGAATCGAGCTTTTGAATACTCTTTTCCATTAAGCCCACATATTTATGAATTTGTTCCTTGCTGTTTTCTGTGTCAATCAATTGTGCCAGGCCTAATACAGAACGCAAGGGCGCTCTGAGGTCATGAGATGCGCGGTATACAAAACTATCCAATTCAAAATTCATCTTCTTCAACGCTTCCTCATTGGTTTTACGTGCTGTAATGTTATGCAGTGTTAATGATATAAATTTCAATTCATTTTTATCATCTAACGCGGGCACCAACGAAGCAGCATACCATTGCTGGTTATTGTCAAAATCTAAATAAAAATCTGTGTTCAGCGACTCGCCCTTAAAAAACTTTGTTTTATGCGCTTGACACTGTTTGCGAAATACACTAGGAAAATATTCCCATATCGATTTACCAATACCAAAGTCTAATGAGACTTGTTGGTAAATCAATGCAAATGCTCCCTGATTGAAAGTTATAATGTTGAAATCATCATCTAATAAAAGAATCTGATAGATAGAACTATTAAAAACCGTGCGCAGCTGAAGTTCTGATTTTTTCAAGGCTCGTTCTGCCAAATAATTATTGGTGACATCACGTAAAATACCCAGGTGATTGCCTCCCGCAAAATCAGCTCTTCCCTTAAACTGAATATAACGGTACTCGTTGTCTGACAATTTGAATTTGTATAAGCCTTCAATCTGTTTTGTCTTTAGGAAATCTTTCCAGATTCTTGTAGCATCTGTAATGGTTTGGTGAGGAAACAATGAGAAAATATTCTTACCTATGAATTCTTCACGATCTGTTTTATACAATTCACAGACTGCTGTATTTACATCTATCACAATACCATCGGAATTATAAATCAGGATGGCATCAAATACTTGATGGAAAATTCTTTTGTATTCCATCTCGTCCAGTAATCTTTCCTTAGATGAAATTTCGTTCAAACCTGTTACCCAAAACAACTTATGATCATCAGGAATATTTTTATAGCAAATAAAAGTTCCAGGGTTTACTTCATAAGTCAAAACCGGTCCATGTAACTTCATGTCCTGGTATGCACCGGAGAGAAATTGAACTAATGTGTGTTCATCTTCAATGAAGAAGTGCACAAGATCTATGATGCTTTTATTATAAAAAAAATGTTCAGGAA
>JACMQM010000277.1 GCA_014376985.1 Cytophagaceae bacterium
CAAAGAGATAGGCAATTGGAAAATTGAATGTTATAAAAATGTAAATTTTATTACCTCGTATTATTCAAGTGTAAAATAATAATAATTTCTACCATACTAGCCCTATTGTGGCACTGCTGGCGCAAGTGGGTGTCAGGTCTTTCGACCTGACACTGATGGATTGAAAAACAAGCTTCCGTCTAGTGCGAACCGTGTCAGGTCGAAAGACCTGACACCCAAACAAGAATCGTTTTGGGTTATTACATATCGCCCCTGAAGGGGCTCGTTACTTTGGCTTTTCATACCTACCGGGCTTTAGTCCCGCAGGGACTTTCGACTAAATAAACACCGCAATATCCCAGAGTGGGACTAAAACCCGGTAGCAACATTAGTACGTTGTGAGGCAAGTACCGGAGGGACCGCGTGTCTATAGACGCAAATTACCCATCCCAACCAGGACACTTTACGGTGCGTAATAAATTGATCATACAGCAACCGTTGTTGTTGATATAGGTTTATACAATTGCAGCGATTTCAAATAATCTTGTTTCGCAAGGGGTTCATACGAATAGAACAGGTACAAGAACAATGTTCTGGAATAACGAAATAGAAACGGAGATAATAGCAACAAGGTGATTCCGTAAATCATCAGGAAACTTATCACTTCTACTTTCAAACCGATATAGACCACAAAGAAGGTCGTAATGAATAAACCGATATTAATGGCATAGCTCACATACATCGCCCCTGTATAAAAGCCAGGCTCGGGAGTAAATTTCAATCCGCAGCCTTTGCAATGCTCCGGCATTTTGTGCAAAGAGCGCAAAGGAAACGCACTGTGATTCGTAAACAAATCTCCTTCGTGACAACGAGGACATTTCATAGCTAAGATCGCTGCGGACTTTTTCATAACACATTCATTTATAATATGTCAAACTTACGAAATAGCTATTCATCATCCGGGGACAGTAGTATGGTATAATAGGATAATACGGACATTTTAGTAACTTGTCGGTATGGCAAAAGTTCCCGTATACGGTATATCGTCTTTCCAGAAAAAACAACAGGAACAGTTTTTCTATTGCAGTGACCTGCCTACACATTTAAGCAGTCACAAATTCATCAACGATCCGCATAAGCACAGCACTTATATTGCGGTATTATTTACCAAAGGAAAAGGCGAACACCAAATTGATTATACGACTTATCCGGTGAAACCAGGTAGCATTTTTCTGCTCAGCCCCGGACAGGTGCATTGCTGGAAAATCAGTAAAGATGCGGATGGATACGTTTTTTTTCACACCAAAGAATTTTATGACAGTATTTTCATCAATCGCCAGTTGAATGATTTTCCATTCTTTTACCTGGATTCCAATGAACCGGTTATTTATTGCACACGCAAAGAGCTAGATACCATAGAACCGCTTTTCAATGAAATCAATGAGGAGACCAAAGCACAATTACCTTTTGTGAAATCTAAGTTGGGTACCCTGGTCGATTTACTTTACATTAACCTGTCGCGGTATTACCTGCACAATCAGGACATGAATCCGATCAATTCATCTGCTTACCTAAAAGTAAAGAAACTACAACGACTGATTGACGAACATTTTACAAAGAAAAAATTACCAAAGGACTATGCCGATCTCATGAATATGACCACTAGGCATTTGGGCAGGTTGAGCCAGGAACTTTTAAGTAAAACAACTTCTGATTTGATTGCCGAACGCATTATTATTGAAGCCAAGCGGTTACTGACACACAGCGATCACACGATTGCTTCTGTTGCCGATCAGTTGGGTTTTGAAGATTACTCCTATTTTATCCGATTCTTTAAAAAGCATGTTGGACAATCTCCCAAACAGTTTCAACAGGCGGAAGTCAGTTGGCATGAATAAAAAAAGGGAAGAACAATGTCCTTCCCTTTCTAGCTTGTTGAATTGTATAGGTGTTATTTTTTTAATGCTGCTTTGGCGTCTTCAGCCATTTGCAGGTGGTGTTTTAGTGTTGGAAGCTTGCTTGAAGCAAAAGCTTTCAGTTCAGGATCATTGCCTTTCTCCGCTTCTTTTTCAAAGTCTTCGATGTCTTCTTTATGATCAGATACCATAAAATCGATGTAGTCTTTATCAAACTCTTCACCTGTCTTCTTTCTTAATTTATCCACTTCTTTAAGATTTTTTTCGCTCAAAGCCTCTGGAAGAGAAATGCTTTTCGAAAGTGCTAACGCTTTTAATTCTTCGTTTGCTTTAGAATGGTCTTCAAGGATGTGTTTACTAAATTCTTTCACTACTTCTGAAGAAGCATTTGTCTCTGCAAACTTAGCCAGCTCTACTTCCAACATGCCCCCATCTGCTGCCCCTACCGCAAATCTTGCGTCCTCTTTAAGAGGACTGTCTTTGAATTTTTCGTCGTTTTGATTTTTTGCCATGTCTTTGCTGTCACCCATGGTGTCACTAAGATCGGTTAATGCTTCTTTGGCATCGTCTTTTTTAGTGCTTTCGCAAGACACTAAGTTTCCTGTAATCAAAAGTACGGCAAGCGATAGGGCGTAAATGCTTAATTTTTTCATAATGGTATATCGTATTGTGTTTGGTTATTTCTTTTTCTTGGTAGTAGTTCCTGATTTAGAAGCAGAAGAACTTTTAATTGTTTTTTTATTTTGTTTTTGATTAGAACCGTCGTTCCACTGTTGATGCTGATAAGTAGTATCACTACTGCGTAAAGTAGTGTCAGGGCGATTTTGATTTTGTTCGTATTGACTCGGTATATTTCCGTTGCTGTATGCTCTGCCATTGCCAGATCCTGCACCATTAGATCCGCCTGCATCATTTTGCGCGTTTGCGACAAAAGCGCAAGAGAGCAATAAAAGGGTAGTGAATACTAATTTCATAGTTGTATTTTTTGTTGAGTCATAAAATCATTCGAAAAAAGTATGCCATGCATACGTATTATTCCCTAAACTCCATCCATTGCAGCTTACAGCGATAAATGAAAATGTGCATATCTTTCAAATTGTGGTTTCATGTGAAAGAATGTCAACAGATTGAGGAATAGAACGTCCTCAGTTTTTAATAGTGTCGTATGAGTAACAGTTAATATTGTTCTTTGCCTGCCTTTAAATGCAGATTGTTTTATAAGTAGATTTTATGGCATATATCTTGGGTTATGTTTGTTATAATGAAAGTCTGGATACAGTCGCTTTCCGCTTCTTTTTTTTGACGGCACCAAGATCTTTACTATTATTTTTTTCATCAATCATTCATTAACCTTAAAAAATAAAGTTATGAGAAGATTAGAAGGTAAAGTGGTCATTGTGACAGGCGGTGCTACAGGCATAGGAGAAGCCATCTCAAAAAAGTTTGCAAAAGAAGGGGCATGTGTTGTGGTCAATGGTTTGGCCATTGATCCGGTGCATGATGTGGTGAAGGACATCCTCAAAGAAGGGGGAATCGCTTCGGGTTACATGGCTGATATTTCTTTGGAAGAAAATGCTGAGAATTGTGTGAGGTATGCCATTAAAAAATATGGGAAACTAGATATTCTAATCAATAACGCAGGTGTGTTTCTGGTTATGTCAGAAATTGAAAATTATCCTATTGATGCCTTTGATTTTTTGGTTCGTCATAACATGCGCACTGCATTTATGATGACACGTTTTGCGATTCCTGAATTGCAAAAAACAAAAGGATGCATTGTATCCGCCGGATCAGAAGCCGGCAAAACAGGTATTGCAGAGAATGCGCCTTATGGTGGAACCAAGGCCTTCCTGCATTCCTTTATGCGTGGAGTGGCCGTAGAACAGGCCAAGCACGGCGTTCGGGCAAATTGTGTATGCCTCGGGGCGGTCAGTACAGGCTGGCTCAATACAGAAACTGGACCGTTAAGTTGTAAGCAGGGAAAGGCCATCGTATCAGCCACACCATTGGGTCGCTGCGCCACACCGGAAGAAGCCGCCAATGTATATTTATTTCTCGCCTCCGATGAATCTTCCTTCATAACTGGAGCCTTGGTTTCTGTAGACGGTGGAATCACCCTGTCAAAAGGAGCTGTAGGAGAACAAGTTAGCCATAACCTCGCGAAAGAGCCTGAAACAGATTTACACTTGGAACATACTATTGTGCATTTTTCCGACGTAGGAAAGTAGAGTGGAGTGCGAAAAGCGTAGAGCGAAACCGCTCTTTCGCTCTACGCTTTTCGCTCTCCATTTGTCGCTTTTAATCATTTTTTAATCGGAATTCTGCAAAGGCCTTTAGCTTCTTAGGCCAATCTTTTCTATCTTCACGCTGTTTAGTCGATTCCCTAAAGTTTTTATACCATAGTCAATGAGTGTTCTTTCTGTTACCCAGGAAAAGCTGGGAAAAACGTATCTGGATCTTGAATTTTTATTGACCTGTTTCAAAGAGGTCCTGGAAGAGAATGGAGAAATAGAATTGTCCAAGCAAGTGCCCTGGATAAATTCTAAACGGAACAAACCCACAATTGA
>JACMQM010000005.1 GCA_014376985.1 Cytophagaceae bacterium
ATCAATGGACAAAAGATGGGTAAGTCATTGGGAAATTTTATTACGTTGGATCAATTGTTTAGTGGCGATCATCCCTTGCTTGAAAAATCTTATAGCCCCATGACTATTCGTTTTTTTATTTTGCAAGCGCACTACAGAAGCACTTTAGATTTTTCTAACGAAGCACTCGCGGCAGCGGGGAGGGGGTACAAGAAACTCATGAATGGATTACGCATTTTGAGAAAGATGGAATATACTCCTACTGATGACGTGTCGATCGACGAAAAACAAGAACAGGAAATTATTAAACTAGATGCATCATGTTATGGTGGATTAAGCGATGATTTTAATACCGCTATTACAATAGCCTCTTTGTTTAATGTGGTTAAAAAAGTGCATACCCTACAACTCAATAATGCACTATTCAACGGCATAAATAAAGAAAGCTTTGACAACATGAAACAAACTTTCATTTCATTGACCACTGATGTATTGGGACTTTTAGAAGAAGCGCCTAATAATAACGAAGTCATCATTGAAGGCTTATTAGAGTGGTACAAACTGGCGAAGGAAAATAAAGATTACGAGCAGATCGATCGTATCAGAAGCTGGTTCAAAGCTTGCGGTATGCAAATCAAAGACATGAAAACGTCTATTGATTGGGCGTATGAAGAAGCATAATCAGAGATGAGTAATGGGAGATGAGACAACAAATAATCATCTCTCATTTCTATTTTCTCTTCTTTATTTTTTAAAAGTAAGAATTGAGTTCTGTTCTGTTACTTCTAATCTTGCCGTCGCACCAATAATCAACGGCATATTAGGAAGCTCATGACCCGCCGGAAAAGAAAAAGCTAAAGGGATTTTGTACGGCTTTACTACTCTGGCAATCACTTCCTGAGCCGACAAGTCAAAAGGCTCAGCGTTGTCTTTCATAGACGTCAGATGACCGACTATGAGTCCTGCCAAACCTTTCATTCTGCCAGTTCTACTAAAGTGATACAGCATACGATCAAGGTTGTAAATGTATTCATCCACTTCTTCTAAGAAAAGAATCTTGTTCTTCCATGTAATGTCACTCGCTGTGCTGATCAAGGAATGAAGAACAGCTACATTCCCTCCGATTAATTTGCCTTCAGCTACACCTTGTTGATTCAAGGCATGAGAAGGGAATATATATTTCGGCAGCTTACCAAAAAGCAATTCTTTTAAAGCAATTGCTCCTACCTGCTCTTCTTCCTTATGCATGGTAAAAGGCATAGGGCCATGAATAGAAGGTATGCGATATTGTGCAACATGATTTAGCAAAACTGTTACATCACTGTATCCAATAATCCACTTAGGATGTTTCTTTAAATTCTTAAGATGAATAAAATCGATTAATCGATGCGTGCCATTTCCACCTCTTAAACAAAAAATAGCTTTTATGGAAGGATCATCTATAGCTTTCTGCAGCGCATGTCTGCGTGCACTTTCTGTACCTGCAAATATAAAATGCTGTTGTAAAAGATTATCTGCTTGAATTACTTCCAGACCCCATGATTCTAAATAGGCCACGCCCTTTTGAATCTCTTCTGCTTTTGCATGTCTGGCCGTGGCTATCAAAGCTACATGGTCTCCATGTTTAAGAAAATTGGGCCATCGGATATCATTCATAATTCTATAACACAAAAAAGGTGAAGCAATGCTTCACCTTTTAATGGAATGATTGGATTAAGTTATTTTTTTGTTGGTGTAATTGTCTTAGGAGTTGTCGGAGCAGGAGTTGTAACTCCCAAATCTTTCAACACCAAGCTTGAAATATCTTCTTCTTTATTGCGCGCATAAAGTATAATGGCTGATCCCCCCATGTCTGCATGAGTATTAAACACATAAGTGAATCCATTTGCAGCAGCTACTTTATCAATAGATTTTTGAATCTTGTCATAAACGGGCTCTAATAAACTCACTTGTTTCTTTTGCAGATCTTGCTGAGCTTTCTCTTCGAATTCTTTAATAGAGCTTTGAAGGTTTACCAATTCTTTTTCTTTGTCTTGCTTTACCAATTCAGACATCAATCCAGAAGATGATCCCTTTTGATACTCTTCCATTTTCTTTTGGTATTCCTGGTATTTAGACTCCAATTGAGTTGATAATTGTTTTTCGTAAGCTTGTAATTCAGATTCTACTTGTTTTACCTCTGGCATCAAGCTAAGCAGGTAATCTAAGTTAGTATATCCAATTTTTGGAGCTGTGGTTGTTTGAGCGAAAGCGCCAACAGTGAAAAGCAAAGCAACTACAAGAAGAGCTGCTTTTTTAACGTTATGAGATATCATATTCTTGGTATTTAGCATTTATTATAAATTTATTTTTGAATGGTATCTTCCGGATCTCCTAATCCGAGCTTCTCTAATACATAATCTGTATAATCATGTATTGGATCTGCATATATAACTACAAGCGTGCTGGATTTATCAAACACCATTTGCAGTTTTTTTTCTTTTGCCACTTTTTCTACGGCATCAAACACTTTGTCTTGAACAGGTTTTATTAATTCCTGCTTTTTATAAAACAACATGCCTTCAAAGCCAAAGTATGCCTTTTGTTTTTCTCTTAATTTTTTTTCTTTAGAAGCAATGCTATCCTGACGTTCCTTTTGCATTTCCTCGGTCAGCAATACTTCTTCTACTTTGTAAGCGTCTTTCAGCGCATTTACTTCTTTACCTATTTCCTCTAATTCAGTCTGCCACTTCTTAGCTGCTTGATTTAGATCTGTCTGAGCCTGCTTGTATTCAGGCATCTTAGTTAAGATAAATTCGGAATCAATATACCCAAATTTCTGGGCATACGCCGAACTTGAAAGGGAAATAGTCAATAATAATGCCAGAGTGAATAAACGCATATACTTACCTGATTTGTTGACCAATCGTAAAGGTTACCCTCGATGTACGGTTAGGATTTGGATAACCAGGAACATCATCCAATGGCATACCCCAATCGATCCCTAACAAACCGAAAGCCGGCATGAAGACTCTTGCTCCAAATCCTGCGGAACGGTATAATTGAGAAGGCGTAAAATCATCGTATTTATACCAGTTATTTCCTGCTTCGAAAAAGCCCAGTATAAATAAAGAGAATGCCGGTGAATTCATTACCGGATAACGAATTTCAGAAACGATTTTACCAAAAGCTACGCCACCATTGCCTCCAATAGAATTGTCTTGATATCCTCGCAATCCAATTACATCATATCCAAGAACATAATTATATCCTGACAAGCCGCTACCTCCCATGATAAAACGTTCAAATGGACCAATACCTGTGGAAGGATTGTAAGAACTGATAAAGCCTAAGTGAGTTCTTACGTTCCATACCAAGTTTCTCTTTTTACCTGGTACAAGTGTAGCAAACCATGAATTATCAAACAACCACTTATGATATTCCATGAACCTATATCGAACGGCTGGATCAAGGTTTTTATTGCTGTAATCTATGCCATCAAAGAAAGAATA
>JACMQM010000278.1 GCA_014376985.1 Cytophagaceae bacterium
AAAAGCCACTTTTCAGGGGCTTTTGTTGTTTATAGGTATTAATGTTATTGTGGCGTAAGGTATTGAGCGTATGCGTATCCCTCTTCGCCGGCATCAGTTTTTATAAGATACCATTGATCGTTTGTTTTGCTAAGTAAAGTTACCATTTCGTTATGAGCAGCTTTACCAACAATGGGCTGGTCGGTTCCCGGACCTTTTCTAATGTTGAGGTTAGATTGATCGGTGGTGACTTTTGCTTTTTGTCCTGCCGTTGATACCACATTAACGTTCATAACCAAATCGCCTGCCCGGTAATCTGGATCAATTTTGTTGTAAACATTCCAAAGTTTGTCTTTCACTTCGCCTGATGGGGCATCTCCATCAACATATAAAACATTGTCCTGCTCTCTAACTTGCAGGTGGTTAACCTCCGAGGTTTTGGCTGTTTCTAACAGCTCTTTATATTTATCTTGTAATGACATGGTGTGCTGTTATTGAAGTGTGAGTTGATTGTTTATTTTTTTAGGCTTTAATGTGTTGAGCGCCTGCATAAGATTTTGAAGCCTCGAACGTTTAAGCGTTCCTGTAAGGGTTATTACTCCATCTGTTACAGATGCATTTACGCCTTCAAAATCTTTTATAGCATCTTTTGCGCTCATCATCAGCGTTTCGTCGGGGTTAATAGTAACTGGTGCATCAACAACGGGTGGTGTTACCATAGCATTGTTAATTACAGACTTTACACCTTTAACTGTTTTTACATTTGTTTCGGCAGAGGTTTTTGCATTATCATCACTTGCCTGGCCGGAAAGTGTTACAACCCCATCAGTTACTGAAGCACTAATGCCTGGTGTAGATGAAAGTTTTTCGTTTACGTTTTTTTGTATGTCGCTGTCTTTTACCCCGCAACTGTACATTGTAAAAGAAAGCAGGGTAATGCAGGTAAGGACAAACATTTTAAAAAGCCAATTTTTTTTCATGAAAAAAAGTTTATTGTTAAGAAATAGGGAATAATCCCAAGATGTTAAAACCATGCCATACAAAACCATATTCCTGGCTTATTAAAACATTTGAAAGCGTTTACATTGGCTGATTATTTAAGATGAAATTCGAGTCTTGGGAGCTACGCGATGAGTATCGGTTTGCAAACCCGTACAACCGGCGTATTCTATCGGGCAAAAAAGTACAAACACATTCCATAGTGTATGATTGGGTTGTTTGATGAGGAACATAAAACCAGGAGTGCCGGCAGTTGTGCGTTTGATGATTGGTTGGGTTAGCAAAGCGGTAATAGGTTAATTTATTATTTGTAAATTTGAGATATGAGTGACATGACTTATACCATCAAAATAAAAAAGGAGTATGCTTCGGCAATTCTTGAAGATTTGAAGCAAGTTGATGCAATCGAAATTATGGAGGAGCCCATACCTGAATGGCAAAAACAAGAGTCTATTAAAAGACTTGCAGAGATGAAGGAAAACCCCGGCTCACAAATTTCTGAAGAGGATTTTTTCAAGTCGTTAGATGAGGATGAGAAAGCATAAAATACTTTTTTCTCCCGGTGCATTACTGGATATTCGTGACGCACGTTCATGGTATAATCTGCAACAAAAAGGATTATGAAAAAGGTTTATTGATGATGTTCGAAAGACAGTGGCTTCTGTTAAGTCCAATTCATATTTTGCTTCTCTCAAGTTTAAAAACATTAGAACTGCTACGTGTAAAACTTTCCCCTATGCAATTCACTATGAAATTGATGAAGTGGAGAACCTTGTTAGAATTGTCTCCATATTCCATTTTAGCAGAAGACTATATTGGTTGTGATCATCTCTCAGTTTATTCCATAGTTTATGATTGGGTTGTTTGATCATCAATATAAATCATGACCTCTGCTGTTTAGTTCGTTGCCTGCTTTTCATTATTTTGAAGTACAATACAGATTATGGGTAAAATACTTGTCTTGCTGCGATATGTGTTTCTGATTTATAGTGTTGACATAAATGAAACCAGGAGACACATACATGTTACACATAATGTTGCCGGATATAAGAAGTCTTGCAAGTTCTGGCTCGAGCCGGAAGTTTCGTTAGATGAGAACAAAAAAGGAGACTTTACAGAGATTGAATTAAGAGAGATTAGAAACTTAATTGAAGAGAATAAAGATTTAATTTTACGACAACTGGATTTGTTCTATCAATCGAAGCCGGTTAAATCTATAAAGAAATGAATACTGCACTTGTATATCCGGGTATTAAATCAGTTGAGTTTATCAACAGTCTAATCATGTTTGTGCATTTGGATAACGACAGAACTTTCATTGTTCCTTTGGAAAAATTTCCTGCCATACAACAACTTTCTTCTGATGATAAAAAGGCTTTTGAAATTATAGATGCTACTCACCTTTCCTTTCTTTCAATTGATGAAATTTATAGCGTCGGGGAATTGATTGGATTGTCTGCCTCATGAAACGATCGTTGTTTTTCACGTATCTCACTACCTCTACTTAGAAAATGCATACTTAATCTTCCTTCAATTTATTCCATAGTTTATGATTGGGTTGTTTGATAAGGAACATAAAACTTGGAGTGCTGGCAGTTGTGCGGTTGATGATTGTTTTTGTGTATTTACTAAGAAATGAAGATGGGATAAGTAAAACACATTCCTTATTCGTTTGCCTCTTTAAGAATACCAAAAAATATCTTTTCGGTAAACCTGAAATTAGTTTGTTGTATTCTTTCCAATATTGGTCTTATTGCTGGAATAACAGTCTCTTCTTTTGCTTTCAAGAATACACCTAATGTTCCGGTAAACTGTAATCCATACCTGGCAGCAGTTTTTCTTGCTTTGTAATCATCAAGGATGAGAAGTGAGTTTGCATTTTCCATTGCCAGGGCAATTGCACTTGCTTCGCCTTTGTCTATTTCAGCTTCGAGCAGTAGTTGTTGATTTTTGTCCTTTACATTTTCTATAGTTACCCATTCAGGCAGACTCTTTCCAAATTCTATTTGGACTTCGGTGGTGGTCGTTACTTGTCCAAATAACTTCTGCAAAATTTCCAAGTAATCTATTTTATCAAGCAGGATAAAGCAACTTGTATCTGCAATGATTATTCTAGATGGCTGCTGCATCTCTTGTCATTTCGGAGATAGGGTAATTGATAAGGGAAACATCATACTTATGGAGAATTTCAGCGAAGGATACCTTTGACATACCTGCGAGTTCCGCAGCCTGTCCGAGGGAAAGCTTTCCGGTTTCATACAGTTTGGCCGCAAGCATTTCTTTTATTTGCGTTTCGTCAATTTGTGTTGTATCGGGTATTTCGAGTGTGAGTTTCATTGCTTAAAGTTATGAAAGATTATGGAGGAG
>JACMQM010000279.1 GCA_014376985.1 Cytophagaceae bacterium
GGTGATGCGGTAAATGAATTGGCTTTGTTTCACTGGTCATTCATCAATAGAGATTATATCAATACGGTTTGGGATGCCTGGAACGCGCAAGGTTGTTTGATGGATGTGAAAAAGAATTTAGGCTATAGGATTCAACTGAACAGCGGAACATTTACTACGGCTGTAAAATCAGGCAGTAGTATTAATATTTCTCTGAACCTAACCAATACAGGTTATGCAAGTATGTTTAATCCAAGATTATTGGAATTTGTATTGATCAATACTGCAGATGGGAAAGTATGCAAAGCAACTACGAATGAAGAACCCAGAAAATGGACGGCTGGCGCTACCATAAATTTAAATTATGAAATCGGCATACCAGCTAATTATCCTAATGGAACGTATCAGTTGCACTTAAGTCTTCCGGATCCGATGACAAACTTGTACGAGAAAGCTGCTTACTCCGTGCGTCTGGCTAATGGAAATACCACCTGGGATAATCTAAAAGGATACAATTACCTGGGATTTAATTTGACAGTTAACAATGCACTTACGACACCTGATTATACGGGTGCTGAATGGTTTAGCATGTGTTACGGCGCATTGCCTGTAGAGTGGTTGGATTTTCATGTATATCAGAATAATAATCAAGTACAGCTTTCGTGGAGTACGGCACAGGAAGTGAATAATGATTATTTTGAAATAGAAAAAAGTGGCGATGGGAAAAGCTTTATATCCATTGGTAAAATCAATTCATCAACCGCACAAACCATTAATCATTACGAGTTCAATGACTACGTATTAGCTAATGGGATTGCGTATTACCGCATTGCACAGTATGATGTGGATGGTTCGCCGAGTTACAGTAAAGTAGTTAGTTTGCACACTACAACTGTTCACAGCCTTGCCGTTGCCCCCAATCCTTTTAAGGAAGAAACAATATTGTTTGTTGATGTAAATGATCAAGAAAGGGTAACAGTGATCATTAATGATTTAAATGGAAAAACTGTATTAAAGGAAGAGCATGAAATAACAGGAGGTTCTTTGTTCATTGGCAAAAAGCTTTTACCAGGAATATACATCGTACATCTATCTTCTGATACCTTTATGACTTATGCTAAAATTGTAAAGACAGGAGCAGAGTAGGTTGCTAATCCTTTACAAATTTTATTCGCCTAACAACACCAGCTTGCCATACCTCCAAAAAGTATAAGCCATTAGACTGTTTAGAAACATCAAGTTTAATCGAGTTGCCACTCACGTCATTTTTTTCAAAAACAATATTTCCATTAGCATTCAATATTTTAATGGTCGCGTTCTGTAAATCTTGAGCGCAAACAACCGTGCTGAATCCATTACTAGGATTGGGATATACTGTTACACCTGTTGTGGTATTCACTTCTTCAGATGATGTAACAACAGGTACAATATAACACGAAGAAGTATCCTTACATCCATCTTGGTCTACAATCACGGCATAGCTGTTTGTATTAGTAATAGTAAATGCATTTGTGGTAGCATTTGAAACGATAGTGTTGTTGGCCGAACAATTGATCCATTGGAACGTTGCATTGCTCGCATTGGCAGTTAATGCACTTGCATCTTGCGTAACGAAAACGTCCACCGTTGGTATGCTGCCTGTTAATGTATGATATACAGTATTGGTGATGATAGGATCGTTGTAATCGAAATAGATATTCACTTTGTTGTCGATGCGAACATCTGTTGACGAACCGGTAATTGGTTTTATTTCAAATACAACATATCCTTGGCTTGCAGCATCATTCGTGACAGCGGCTGTTAATTGAATGTTGTCGAAATGAAATTTAATAAGATTATCGCCAACTACCTCTGCAATCACTGGATGACTATGACTAACTACTCGAGCTGTTGACAAGTCCAGGCCTTCACTTAATGTATCTGTTATGGTAATATTGATGGCTGAGGCATTGCCAGTGTTTTGAAAACGGACGGTGTAGGTCAATAATTGATCATCTTTAATGTAATGAGAGTTGCAAGAACCGGTAGGATAGACTTGTTTATCGTTCGGGTCGTAACTGTTGAATACTGTGAAGCAAAAATATTTTTTATCATTATCCGGATTGGCATCGGCTTCAAGAGAACTAACAAGTACAGGGAAACAAATTTGTTGTCCTGTTGTGGCACTTGTGCTGGTTTTGAGCGTTACTACTGGTTGAAACAATATTCCACCGTATACAAGATTACTGATATCCCATATTAATGTATCTCCTGATATAGCTGAAGGTACTGGTAGTGCACTGATATAAGATACCAGGTTATTTAATATCAGTTTAAGTTTACCTGACGCACTGATACATCCCTGGTTTAAGGCGTTTAGCTTTAATGTTGAGTTAAATCCTTTTCTAAGAGTAGTGGCTACTAGATTATTGGTTAAATCAATTTGTATCTGAGAAGTTGGGCCGGTTATCAATAGCGAAGCATCTGTCGAACAGCCATTGGCATCTGTTGCATGAACCGTGTAAATGCCAGCAGATGTAATGGAAGCCGTGGCATTTGACTGCGAAGGTGTTGTTTGCCATTCGTATAGAAAAGGTTCTCTACCTCCAGTAGCTTGTGCTGTAGCCGTAGGCGTTGTGCTGCCACAAGATATCTCTGATGCGGTTTTAAAAGACAACTGAAAATATTTGCAGTTATCGCTGATCGGACTACTATTTATTTTTGCAATGTAATTCCTATTGATATTATTGTATTTCGTGAAATCACCACCAAGGTATACTGAACCATCACTGGCAACACCTATGGAGCGACTGAAAAAAGGATATCCAACTCCATCTGTACGTCCTGCAATAAAAGAATTGTCTAAGCTTCCATCTGCGTTCAATCGCTTGAAATCTCCATTAATCATTTGTACCAACACTTTCCCATTGGTTTGAACGAACACGCAAGTAGGTTGAGAGGGAAAATTACCCAAACCTTTGATAAAAGTATTATCAATACTTCCATCCGGATTGAGTCGGTGAAAATGCCCGATTTCTAGGCCGTTGTAAAACGTTAGAGGTCCGCCAAAATAAATTTTATCATCGGGAGCAACTGTAATAACATAGGTAGGTTGGTCCGGGCCAATTCCCGATTTAAATAATTGATCTACACTTCCATCGCTGTTGAGGCGCATGAAATAACGCTTAGTTGGAAAGTCTGATGATGTACATATAATTGTCCCTCCAATTAAAATCTTTCCGTTTGATTGTACTGCTATGGAATTAACAATTCCTGAAAAACCTGCTGGAAGAGTAAAAGAGTTGTCAAGTGACCCATCCACATTTAATCTTGCTAGGCCAGGACCAGAAGATCCTCCGATTAGAATTTTCCCATCTGGTTGAATACAACTAGCATATAAACCACCTATTCCTTGTGGAGAGAAAGAAGGATCGAAGGAACCGTCTGATTTCAATCTAGTTATAAAATTCCCTCCTGCCAGAATCAATTTGCCATCAGGTTGAAGATTGATGGATTCAATGGAATAATAGTAAAAATCATCAATTGCTGAAATAAATGATGGATCTATGCTGCCGTCAGCATTGATTCGCACTACTTTAATAGCTGGTTTTTGGTTGTAAATGCTAAACGCACCTGCCAGTACGATTTTATCATCCGCTTGCACAACTAATGCTCTTACAGAAGCATTAGCTCCTTTTTCATTTTTGAAATTGAATACCAGTGATCCTGTTGCACTCAATAATGCCAAACCACTGGCATGACTAACCACTAGTTTATTGTCGTATAAAATGGAAATATGCGTTAGAGAATAGTTTGCTGCTTGTAAAAAAGAAAGATCAACTGTTCCATCGGTATTGATCAAAACCATTCCGCCTCGACCTGATGAAAGATAATTTGTAAAATTTCCTGCTATAAAAATTTTATTATCTGCTTTTACTTTCATAACGGTTACGCCTCCGGATCCAAGCGTTCCTTGTTGAAATGATGGATCAATAATACCATCCGCATTATATCCTGCTACTTTGGGAGCAGGTCCGGGAAGATAAACTATCAATTTATCGTTAGGCAGTATAATAGTTTCTGCAGGATAATATCCTCCTGATAAACCGATCGTGGTAAACGTTGCATCAGGACTTCCATCTGCATTCACTCGGGTTAGATTCGGATAACTGTAAATTATAATTTTCCCATCAGACTGTATTCCTTTTAGTAATTTTTGTACCGTAAGATTGGCTTCGAAAGAAGGATCTAACACACCATCTTCAGAAAGCCGTGCAAGGTATTTTTTAGCTACACCATTAATAGTTGTAAATTGTCCGGAAACAATAAGTTTACCATCTGATAATAAATCTGCATTTTGTATAGCGTAGTCTGGTGGAGTTGATCCTAGAGAGAATGTGGCATCAAAACTCCCGTCTGCGTTCACTTTGGCTATACCAGGTACTGTATTGCCGTTATAAGAAGTAAAACCTCCCAAGATAAAAAACTTTCCGCTGCTTAGAAGTATAATCTTTCTCACGTTACCATTAGAACCGGTTCCAGAATTAAATAAGGGATCTAAGGATCCATCCAGATTAATTTTTGCTAGTCTTTTAACTGATGTGCCGTTGAAAGTTGTAAAACCTCCTCCTATTAGGAGTTTGTTATCTGATGTAACAGCAGAACAATAAACCGCTTGGCCGTCTGTCGCTTTTCCATTACCATATAGGGTTTGGTCGAGCGCATTAAATGTTAAATCTAAACTTCCGTCCTGAGCCCATACAGACAATGGAAAAAGAACCGCAATAAAGACTGCTAAACGGATACGAGTAAAGAGCATAAATAAATGCATTTAAATAATACGAAGAATAGAGTTACACAAAAAAATATTATTAGTTCAACAGCTATAGAAAGTTACAAAAAAAACGTCTGAACTCCGCGTCGGTTATAAGGTTTTGAAGTATAAGTATACCCAATCCCTAAAAAAGAGCACAAAATAAGAAAGACTGTCGTGAAACAGCCTTTCTTATTTTATAAAATGAAATATTTTGTATTAAACGTTATCCGAACCCGCCTTCGCCGCAATGAACTCACGGTTCAAACGAGCGATGTGTTCCTGACCGATTTCTTTCGGGCATTCTACAGAGCAGGCGCCTGTGTTGGAGCAATTACCGAATCCTTCGTCTTCCATTTGTTGA